>NZ_AVOF01000290.1:0-4071 GCF_000465935.2 Pseudomonas sp. EGD-AK9 | reverse complement strand
CTCTGACCTTTATGGTCGGCGGTCCGGCAAGTGCGTTCGACCGCGCCGGGCCGATTCTTTCTGCCATGGGCAAGAACCTGGTGCACTGCGGCGACAGCGGCAATGGCCAGGTGGCGAAGATCGCCAACAACCTGCTGCTGGGCATCTCCATGGTCGGCGTCGCCGAGGCCATGGCCCTGGGCGTGGCGCTGGGCATGGACGCCAAGGTGCTGGCCGGCATCATCAACACCTCCAGCGGCCGCTGCTGGAGCTCGGAGATCAACAACCCCTACCCCGGCGTGCTGGACAACGCCCCGGCCTCGCGCGGCTACAGCGGCGGCTTCGGCGCCGAGCTGATGCTCAAGGACCTGGGCCTGGCTACCGAGGCGGCCAGGCACGCCCGCCAACCGGTGCTGCTCGGCGCCGCGGCGCAGCAGCTGTACCAGAGCTTGAGCCTCAAGGGTCATGGCGGCCTGGATTTCTCCGCCATCATCAAGCTGTACCAGCAGGATCAGCCGGCATGAGCGGCGCCGAGCCGCAGATCCTGGTGGCCGTGCGCAACGGCGTCGGCCACCTGACGCTCAACCGGCCGGCCGGACTCAACGCCCTGACCCTGGTCATGGTGCGCCAGCAGCAGATGCAGCTGGACGCCTGGGCGCAGGACCCGGCGATTCGCGCGGTGGTCCTGCGCGGCGCCGGCGACAAGGCCTTCTGCGCCGGCGGCGACATCCGCGCGCTGTATGACAGCCAACGCAGCGGCGACGACCTGCACCTGCGTTTTCTCGAAGAGGAGTACGCCCTCGATCAGTGCCTGCACGCCTATCCCAAGCCCGTGCTGGCATTGCTCGACGGCTACGTACTCGGCGGCGGCATGGGCCTGGCCCAGGCCGCCTCGCTGCGGCTGGTCACCGAGCGCACGCGCATGGCCATGCCCGAGGTCGGCATCGGTTTCTTCCCCGACGTCGGCGGCAGCTACTTCCTGCCGCGCCTGCCCGGCGAGCTGGGCCTGTACCTGGGCGTCAGCGGCGTGCAGATCGGCGCCGGCGATGCGCTCTACACCGGCCTGGCCGACCATTGCATCGACAGCGACCGCCTGACCGAACTGGACGCGGCACTGGATCGACTGCCCTGGAGCGACTCGCCCGAAGACGACCTGCGCACCCTGCTCGCCGAGCTGGCCAGCGGCGAGCTGCCGCACGCCGAGTTGCCTAGACTGCGCCCGGCCATCGAGCGTTGCTTCGCCGCGCCCGACCTGCCGGCGATCCTTGCGGCGCTGCACGCCGAACGGCAGACCGGTGCCGCCGACTGGGCCGAGCGGACCCTGCAGCTGCTGGGCAGCCGCTCGCCGTTGGCCATGGCGGTGACCCTGGAGCTGCTGCGCCGCGGTCGCCATCTGAGCCTGGCCGACTGTTTCGCCCTGGAGTTGCACCTGGATCGCCAGTGGTTCGCCAAGGGCGACTTCATGGAAGGCGTGCGTGCGTTGATCATCGACAAGGACAGGACGCCGCGCTGGAACCCACCGAGTCTGGCCGAGCTGTCGCCCGCGCGGGTGCAGGCCTTCTTCGCCGGCTTCCGCCCCGGCCACGCCGCCTTGGGGTGCACCGCGCACACCAGCTGCCACTAGGAGTAGAACATGCACGATATCGATTTGACCGAAGACCAACGCATGATCCGCGACATGGCCCGCGACTTCGCCCGTAGCGAGGTGGCGCCGCACGCCCAGGCCTGGGAAAAAGCCGGCTGGTTGGACGACACCGTGGTGACGCAGATGGGCGAACTGGGCCTGCTCGGCATGGTGGTGCCGGAGCAATGGGGCGGCAGCTACACCGACTACGTCGCCTACGCCCTGGCCGTGGAGGAAATCTCCGCCGGTGACGGCGCCCTCGGCGCGCTGATGAGCATCCACAACTCGGTGGGCTGCGGCCCCCTGCTCAAGTACGGCAACCCCGCCCAGCAGGACGCCTGGTTGCCGGCGCTGGCCAGCGGCCAGGCCATCGGCTGCTTCTGTCTCACCGAGCCGCAGGCCGGCTCCGAGGCGCACAACCTGCGCACCCAGGCGGTGTTGCAGGACGGTCACTGGCTGCTCAACGGGACCAAGCAGTTCGTCAGCAATGGCAAGCGCGCCAAACTCGCCATCGTCTTCGCCGTCACCGACCCGCAGCTGGGCAAGAAAGGCCTGTCAGCCTTTCTGGTGCCCACCGACACCCCGGGCTTCGTGGTCGAACGCAGCGAGCACAAGATGGGCATCAAGGCCTCGGACACCTGCGCGGTGACCCTGCAGGACTGCCGCATCCCGCAAGAAAACCTGCTCGGTGAACGCGGCAAGGGCCTGGCCATCGCCCTGGCCAACCTCGAGGGCGGGCGCATCGGCATTGCCGCCCAGGCCCTGGGCATCGCCCGCGCGGCCTTCGAGGCGGCGCTGGGCTACTCGCGCGAGCGGGTGCAGTTCGGCAAGCCGATCGCCGAACACCAGAGCGTGGCCAACCTGCTGGCCGACATGCACACCCGGCTCAACGCCGCGCGCCTGCTGATCCTGCATGCCGCGCAGCTGAAGAGCGCAGGCCTGAGCTGCCTGTCGGAGGCCTCGCAGGCCAAGCTGTTCGCCTCGGAAATGGCCGAATGGGTGTGTTCCAAGGCCATCCAGATCCACGGCGGTTACGGCTACCTGGAGGACTTCCCGGTGGAGAAGTACTACCGCGACGCACGCATCACCCAGATCTACGAGGGTTCCAGCGAGATCCAGCGCCTGCTGATCGCCCGCGAGCTGGCGCACTACCCCCTGTAACGGCCGTTGGCCAAAGCGCTCGGCCAAGCCGAGCGCTGCCGACCTAGGCTTTCACCATCAGCGGCGCCATGCTTGGCGCCCCCTGCTACTCCATTCCTGCCGCCATGCCCGCCAGCCAACGCCGCACCGATCCCTCGCGCTACCAGAACACGCGCCTCAAGGCGCTGGAACTGTTCGCCTGCCGCGGGTTCAGCCGGGTCAGCATGCGCGACCTGGCCGAGCATCTGGGTATCGCTGCCGGCTCGCTGTACAACCATATGGAGAGCAAGGAGGCGCTGCTGTTCGAGCTGATCGAGGAGCTCTACGAGGAACTGCTGCATGGCGCCCAGCAGGTCAGCCGCCAGGCCGCCCCAGCGAACGCGCGGCTGCAGGCGCTGGTCGAGGCACACCTGCAGCTGCACGGGCGCATGGCGGCGCACTTTCGTCTCGCCGAATACGAGAGCCATTGCCTGAACGCCGAGCAGCAGCGACAGATCGGCGCGCTTCGCGCACGCTATCAACGACTGCTGGTGGAGAGCGTCGAGCAGTGTCACGGCCAGCCGCTCGGCGACAGCTGCCGGGCGGCGCTGGGCGGCATCGTCACCCTGCTCAACCAGCTGCCGGCCTGGGTCGAGGCACCGCAGTTGAGTGGCCAGGCCCGTCAGGCGCTGCTGCGCGATATGGCGCAGGGCGCGTTGCGCGGCGCCCTGGGCAGTCTGCGGGACTGAACTCAACGCGTTTCGGGAATCTCCAGCAAGGCCGCGCGACAACGCTCTTCGGCGGTGTCCAGCTCCAGCTGCATCTGCTGGATATCGAGCAACTGCTGCTCGAGCTGCAGGCGCCGCTCGGCGATCTTGCCCAGCATGATGTTGAGCTGATTGCGGTTGTCGCCCTGCGGGTCGTACAGCTCGATCAGGCTCTTGCACTCGGCCAGGGAGAAGCCGATGCGCTTGCCGCGCAGGATCAGCTTCAGCGCCACGCGGTCCTTGGCCGTGTAGATGCGCTCCTGGCCGCGGCGGGTCGGCGAGAGCATGCCCTGCTCCTCGTAGAAACGGATGGTGCGCGTGGTCACGTCCAGCTCACGGGCCAGTTCGGAAATGCTGTAGGTCTTGGCGGCCATGGCGGTTATCCCTTGAAAAAGACGGCGCGGATGAAGCCGCGTGGCCGGCACGCTAGCAAGTCTTTACGTTAACGTCAACGCAGGAAGGCGAAACGCCATTACGCTGCACCGCGGTAAAAAAACAGGCCCCGCAGGGCCCGAAATGCTTCACGAGGAGCAGTTGTGCACGCAAGCCTTACCAGAGCGGCAGGCTGTAGCTGACGATAAA
>NZ_AVOF01000289.1:0-4081 GCF_000465935.2 Pseudomonas sp. EGD-AK9 | reverse complement strand
GTTGCTGGCGCAGGGCGAGGACGAGACGCAGCGTTTCGCCCTGCCCGGCAGCGAGCCCGGCTACAGCGCGGTGGCGCCGCATATCGCCGAGAGCCTGCTGGGCCTGCTCGCCGAGCTGGAGCTGCCGGCGCGTCACCAGCCGCAGGGCGAGGCGCTGCGCCAACGGGTGCAGGGCGGGCTCAACTGGTACGAGCTGGTGCCGGTGCTGGACGACCTGGCGGTGCTGGTGTTGGCGGTGAGCGACAGCGGCCAGCGCGAATTCGCCGGTTACCTCAAGCAGCTCAACGAGCGCCTGGCGGCCTTTATCGGCACCCTGAGCGAGGCGCACGAGGGCTACAGCGAATCGGTCGAGAGCGCGCGCGACTTCGACCGGCAATTGCGCGAGCAGGTCAGCGGCCTGCAGCACAGCGTGCAGAGCGCGGCGGATCTGGATGCGCTCAAGCAGGCCCTGGAGCAGCGTCTGGACGGCTTGCTGCAGACCGTCAGCAGCCACCAGCGCCAGCGCGACGGCCGCGAGGCCGAGGTGGCTCAACGCCTGCAGAGCCTGGTGCAGCGGGTCGCCGAGATGGAGCGCGAGGCCCAGCAGTTTCGCGAGCACATCGAGGAGCAGCGGCAGAAGTCCCTGCTCGACCCGCTGACCGGCCTGCCCAACCGCGCCGCCTGGAGCGAGCGCCTGGAGCTGGAGACGGCGCGCCGCCTGCGCTACGGCGGCGAGCTGCTGCTGGCGGTGCTCGACGTCGACCATTTCAAGCGGATCAACGACAGCTACGGTCACCTGGCCGGCGACCGGGTGCTGAAGATCATCGCCGGCGAACTGCACAAGCGCCTGCGCAAGACCGACTTCATCGCCCGTTACGGCGGCGAGGAGTTCGTCCTGCTGATCCCGGCGACGCCGCTGGACGGCGGCGTGCAGCTGCTGGAGACCCTGCGCACGGCCATCGAGGCCTGCCCCTTCCACTTCAAGGGCGAGCCGGTGACCATCACCCTCTCCGCCGGGCTCGCCGAATTCCGTGGCGAGGAAGCCGCCGAGGCGGCGTTCGAGCGCGCCGACCAGGCCCTGTATCGAGCCAAGGCCGGCGGGCGCAACCGCATCGAACTGGGCTGAGCCGCGTTGCCCCTCAGTGCTCCGCCAACGCCGCCTGGCGCCGGGGCTGCGGCTGGCCGTGCGCGTCCTCTTCTTCCAGCAGCGGCACTTCCTGGCCCTGCGCGTCGTACAGCTTGCCGCCGACGAAATGGTCGCCGTCGTGCAGGGCGGCGATGTCGCGGTAGCGCAGGCTGCGCTCGGTGCCGGCGACGAACACCGACTGCTGGTCGGAATTGCCGGCGGTGAAGTGGTTGAACAGCAGGTTGAGCAGGATCGCCATGATCGCCGCCGAGCTGATGCCGGAGTGGAAGATGGTCTCGAACCAGGCCGGGAAGTGGTGGTAGAAGCTCGGCATGGCGATGGGGATCATGCCGAAACCGATCGAGGTGGCGACTATCACCAGGTTCATGTTGTTGCGGTAGTCGACCTTGGCCAGGGTGCGGATGCCGCTGGCAGCCACGGTGCCGAACAGCACCACGCCGGCGCCGCCGAGCACCGAGGTGGGCACTGCGGCGATGATCCGACCCATGATCGGCAGCAGGCCGAGAGTGACCAGGATCAGCCCGCCGGTGGCCACCACGTAGCGGCTCTTGACCCCGGTGACGGCGACCAGGCCGACGTTCTGGGCGAAGGCGCTCTGGGTGAAGGAGCCGAACAGCGGCGCCACCGCGCTGGCGATCATGTCCGCACGCAGGCCGTTGCCGAGGCGCTTGGAGTCGACCTTGGTGTCGATGATGTCGCCGACGGCGAGGATGTCGGCCGAGGTTTCCACCAGGATCACGATCACCACGATCAACATCGAAATGATCGCCGCCAGCTCGAACACCGGCATGCCGAAATGCAGCGGCGTGGGGAAGGCCAGTACCGGGCCGGCGCCGACCTTGGAGAAGTCGGCCATGCCGAAGGCCAGGGCCACCAGGGTGCCGATCACCATGGCCAGCAGGATCGACAGGCGCGAGATGGTGGCGCTGCCGACCTTGCTCAGCAGCAGCACGGTGGCCAGGGTGAAGGCAGCCAGGCCGATATTGGCCATGCTGCCGAAGTCCGCGGCCTGGCTGTTGCCGCCCATGGCCCAGCGCGCGGCCACCGGCATCAGGGTCAGGCCGATGGTGGTGATGACGATGCCGGTCACCAGTGGCGGGAAGAACTTGGTGATCTTGGAGAAGATCGGCGTGATCAGCAGGCCGATCAGCGCCGCGCCTATCACCGCGCCGAACACCACCGGCAGGCCGCCTTCGCCGCCATTGGCGCCGACTATGGCGACTATGGTGGCGACGCTGGCGAAGGACACGCCCTGCACCAGCGGCAGCTGACAGCCGAAGAACGGCAGGCCGAGGGTCTGCAGCAGGGTGGCGGCGCCGCCGACGAACAGTGAGGCGGCGATCAGCAGGCCGATGTCGGCTGGCGACAGCCCGGCCGCCTGGCCGACGATCAGCGGCACCGCGACTATGCCGCCATACATGGTCAGCACGTGTTGCAAGCCATAGAGGAGATTGGCGCCGATGCCGAGATTCTCGTCCTCGGGACGCGGGGCAGGAGCGCTGGTGGGGGTGGACGTCATGGTGAGGCTACTCGCTGTTGTTCTTGTCCGGTCAATGTAGACAAATTTTTATTATTTTGGCTACTACTTTGTATACATTCTTACGAGTGATGTTTCTCGATACGATTTCGATAGTTCCGGTCACAAAGGCATCGGCTGCTGCCTCTTCGCTGCAATCTGACTGCCGCGCCGGCTCGCGGCGAAGCCCAGCCAGGCCCTAGACTATCTGCCTGACTCACTGGAGACGCCCATGGATATCTTCAGCATCGCCGTGCTGATCTTTCTGGTCACCGACCCCTTCGGCAATATCGCCATCTACATCGCCGCGCTGAAGAACCTCGAGCCGCGCCGCCGGATCTGGATCGCCGCGCGCGAGCTGCTGTTCGCCCTGGCCCTGCTGCTGCTGTTTCTCACCTTTGGTGACAAAGTCCTCAGCAGCCTGGGCCTGTCGCGCGAGGCAACCGCCATCGCCGGCGGTATCATCCTGTTCGTCATCGCCATGCGCCTGATCTTCCCCAGTCCGCAGGGCCTGCTCGGCGACGTGCCGGATGGCGAGCCGATGCTGGTGCCGCTGGCCACCCCGGCGGTGGCCGGGCCCTCGGCCCTGGCGGTGCTGATGACCCTGCGCAACACCCATACCGGGCCGCTCTGGGAGCTCTACCTGGCGCTGCTGCTGGCCTGGGCGGCGACGGCATTCATTCTGCTGCAGGCCTCGTTCCTGCAGCGGTTTCTCGGAACCCGCGGGTTGACGGCGGTGGAACGACTGATGGGCATGCTGCTGATCATGCTCAGCGTCGACATGTTGCTGGACAACCTGCAAAGCGTATTCGGTCACGCATGAAGTCTCTCTGCCTTAGCCTCGTTCTTGCCTTGCTCGCCGGTTGCAGCGCTGGGCTGCGCATCGACGACAGCCACACCGCAACGGGGCAGAACAGCCGCGTGCAGTACGTGGTGCTGCACTACACCTCCACCGATCTGGCGCGCTCGCTCAAGCTGCTCACCGAGACCGAGGTGAGCAGCCATTACCTGATCGGCGACGCGCCGCCGACCGTCTACCGTCTGGTGGATGAGGATCGCCGGGCCTGGCACGTCGGCGTCAGCGAGTGGCAGGGGCGCACCTGGCTCAACGCCTCGACCATCGGCATCGAGCTGGTCAACCAGGGCTACTACGAGACCCCGGCCGGTCGCTATTGGCAGCCCTTCGCCCCGCAGCAGATCGACAGGCTGATCGTGCTGCTCAAGGACATCGTGCAGCGTCACCAGTTGCCGCCGGGCGCGATCATCGCCCACAGCGATGTGGCGCCGCAGCGCAAGGTCGACCCGGGCCCGCTGTTTCCCTGGAAGCGCCTGGCCGACGAGGGCCTGCTGCCCTGGCCGGACGAGGCGGCGGTGGCGCGCCAGCAGGCGCTGTTCGCCGCCAGCCCGCCCAGCGTGCAGTGGTTCCAGGAGCAGCTGGC
>NZ_AVOF01000288.1:0-4085 GCF_000465935.2 Pseudomonas sp. EGD-AK9 | reverse complement strand
GACCCTGGCCGCGGTGCTGCTGCTCGGCGTCGAGACCGGCATCGTCCTCGGCGTCGGCCTGTCGCTGCTGCTGTTTCTCTGGCGCACCAGCCGCCCGCATATCGCGGTGGTCGGCCAGGTGCCGGGCAGCGAGCACTTTCGCAACGTCGAGCGCTTCCAGGTGATCGAGAGCCCCAGCGTGCTGTCGCTGCGGGTCGACGAGAGCCTGTATTTTCCCAATGCGCGTTATCTCGAGGACCGCGTCGCCGCGCTGGTCGCCGCGCGGCCGCAGGTGCGTCACCTGGTGCTGATGTGCCCGGGGATCAACCTGATCGACGCCAGCGCCCTGGAGTCGCTGGAGGCCATCGCCGAGCGCCTGCGCGCCGCCGGGGTGCAGCTGCACATGTCGGAGGTCAAGGGGCCGGTGATGGACCAGCTCGGCCGCTCGGACTTTCTCCAGCGTTTCGGCGGCCAGGTGTTCGTCAGCCACTACCAGGCGCTGCGCCAGCTGGACCCGCTGAGTACCAGGCGGGCGTTGCAGGCGGGCCGCTGAGCGCGGCCCGCCCGACGCTTCAGCGTCCTTGCGGCGCTGGCTGCTGCTGGGTGATGCAGTGGATATTGCCGCCGCCGAGGAGGATCTCGCGGCCGGGCACCATCACCACGCGGTGCGCGGGGAAGACCCGCTCGAGGATGGCGCGGGCCTCGGCGTCCTTGGCGTCGTCGAAGCTCGGCGCGACGATGCCGCCGTTGACGATGAGGAAGTTGACGTAGGAGCCGGCCAGGCGGATCGACGGATCGCGTGCCTGGCTGCCTTCGGCGGCGTCGACGCCGGCGCACTCTTCCTCAGTGGCGTGGATCGGCCCGGGGATCGGCATCTTGTGCACGATCAGCTGGCGACCCTTGGCGTCGCGCGCGCTTTCCAGCACGCGCATGGCGGCCTGGCAGCGCGGGTAGTTGGGATCGTTCTGATCGTCGGTCCAGGCCAGCAGCACCTCGCCCGGGCGCACGTAGCAGCAGAAGTTGTCGACGTGGCCGTCGGTCTCGTCGTTGTACAGGCCGTCCGGCAGCCAGATCACCGTATCGATGGCCAGCTGCTCGCGCAGCACCGCCTCGATCTGTTCGCGGGAGAGGTGCGGGTTGCGGTTCTGGTTGAGCAGGCATTCCTCTGTGGTGATCAGGGTGCCTTCGCCGTCGACGTGGATCGAGCCGCCCTCGAGCACGAAGCCCTCGGTGCGGTAGCGGCCTGCGCGCTCGATCTCGAGGATCTTGCGCGCCACCTGGTCGTCGCGCTGCCAGGGCCAGTACAGGCCGCCGTCGAAGCCGCCCCAGGCGTTGAAGGTCCAGTCCACGCCGCGCACTTCGCCGCTGGCGTTGGTGACGAAGGTCGGCCCGGTGTCGCGCACCCAGGCGTCGTCGGTGGTGATTTCCACCAGGCGGATGTTGTCGTCGTCCAGGCGCGCGCGGGCGTTCTCGTACTGCGCGGCGGACACGCAGACGGTCACCGGCTCGAACTCGGCGATGGCGCGGGCCACCGCGGCGAAGGCGGCCTGCGCCGGCTTGCCGCCGAGGCGCCAGTTGTCCGGGCGTTCGGGCCAGACCATCCAGGTCTGGCTGTGGGGTTCCCATTCCGCCGGCATGCGGAAGCCGTCGGCGCGTGGAGTGCTGTTCAGGGTGGTCATGGTTCGATCCGTAGGGTGCGTCGTGCGCACCGGCGAAGGTATGGGGGTTATTCGGAGAGGCTCTCGCCGTCGAGGGTCGCCAGCGGCCAGTATAGGTTCGGCCGGCGGTCGCGGAATACGCCCCAGGCGCTGCGCACCTTCTCCAGCTCGGTCAGATCGAAGCTGTGCACCAGCACGCCTTCCTCGCTCTGATCCAGCTCCTCGACCTTCTCGCCGAACTGGTTGGCGATAAAGGAGCTGCCGTAGAAGCTGATGGCGTAGCCGTCCTGCTCCTCGCGGCCGATGCGGTTGCTGGCCACCAGCGGCATCAGGTTGGCGCCGGCGTGGCCCTGCTGCACGCGCTGCCAGTGTTCGCGCGAGTTGATGGCGGGGTCGTGCGGCTCGCTGCCGATGGCGGTGGGGTAGAACAGGATCTCCGCGCCCAGCAGCGCCATGCTGCGCGCGCATTCGGGGAACCACTGGTCCCAGCAGATGCCGACGCCGATCCTGGCGTAGGCGGTGTCCCACACCTTGAAGCCGCTGTCGCCCGGGTTGAAGTAGTACTTCTCGTGGTAGCCGGGGCCGTCCGGGATATGGCTTTTCCGATAAATCCCGAGGTTGCTGCCGTCGGCGTCGATGATCGCGATGCTGTTGAAGCGGGCGCGGCCGGCGCGCTCGAAGAAGCTGATCGGCAGCACCACTCGCAGTTCGGCGGCGACCTTCTGGAAGTGCAGGATCGCCGGGTTTTCCTCTGCCGGGGTGGCCAGCTGGGTGTAGTCGGCATTGGGCTTCTGGCAGAAGTAGGGGGTCTCGAACAGCTCCTGGATCAGGATGATCTGTGCGCCCCGGGCGGCGGCCTGGCGCACCAGCTTCTCGGCGTTGGCGATATTGCCGGCGACATCCCAGGAACAGGCCATCTGGGTCGCGGCGACGGTGACGATACGGGACATACAGCACCTCTTGGACTTGTGGGCAGGCGGCTCCGGGCTCGCGGAGGCCTGCTCGGGAAGCCATGGCAGAACATCGATCATGGCGAGATGCTCGATTTATATCCGATAAAAATCGAATTTAGAAGGCTGGAAAGACAGGAAAGGCAAAATATTTCGGATTTTTATCGGATTAGTAGCCGTCAATCTGGTTCCTGGCCGAGCCCGCTTGGGGAGACGCGGAGTAATCCGCGAACAGGGCCGCGCGCCGGGACAAGGTCGTTCGTGAACAAATGCGCCCCTGCAGCGCTGTGGCGCGCCGTGCGCAGCAGGTCCATGGTCAGCGGTGCGCGTGGCCAAGGCGGCCCCGCGACACCCTAGGTAAGCGGCGCGGGGCGTTTCGGCAGGGCGGCGGGCAGGTACAGGCCGAGGTAGGCGTCGAACACGCGCATGCCTTCCTCGGCCAGGCGCGGGGTGATGGCGCCGTGCAGCTGCACCGAGCGGGCGTAGACGCGGTCGCCCAGCTCCATGGCCAGGGCGAACACCTCGATATCGCTCGGCAGTTGCGGCAGGGGAAAGTGGCGCTCGAACAGCGCCTGCATCAGTCGCCCCAGTTCCACGTCGTGCTGGCGGTCGGCCTGGGTCACCTCGGCCAGGCCGTGCTGGGCGAGGATCAGCTGGCGCGCGGCGGCGTCGGCGGCGTAGATCGCCAGCATGCGCTGCTCGACGAGGCGCGACAGGTCGTGCCAGCTGCGCAGCGCGGCGTGTTCCACCGGCTGCTGCAGGCAGGCACGGAAGGCAGCGTGGACGTCGGCGGTGAGGCCTTCGAGCAGCGCCGGCACGCTGGCGAAGAAGTGGTAGACCGAGGACGGCGGAATCGCCGCACGCTCGGCCACGGCATAGATCGACAGGTTGGCCACGCCCTGCTCGGCCAGCAGCGCACGTGCGGCCTGGAGGATCACGGCGATCCGCGCCTGGCTGCTGGCGCGCGGTTTGCGGGGGCTGGAGGGGCGCGACATGGCGAACTCCTGGGGCAAGGAGGCGCTATTGGATGCCAGGCGGCGCTGCCGAGGCAAGTCGTTCGCCACCGCAATGCGCCTTGACCGCGCCTGGCTTCAGCGTCAGTCCTTCAGCCGCCGGCGCGAAAGCGCTGCCAGACCCGGTCGCGCACTTCTGCGTGTTTCTCCGGCAGCACCTCCAGGGCGTGCAGGCGGCGCTTGGTGTCCTGGTCCGGATAGAGCCCGGGCTGGTTGAGCAGGGCGGCGTCGAGGAACTGCGCGGAATCGGCATTGCCGTTGGGGTAGAGGGTCTCGGCGGTGATCAGCGCAGCCACCTGCGGCTGCATCAGGTAGTCGATGAAACGATGGGCCAGGTCGGCGCGCCGCGCGCTGGCAGGGATCACCAGGTTGTCGATAAACAGCACCGAGCCTTCCTCGGGCACCAGGAAGCGCACCGGCTGGCCGGCGTCGGCGGCGGCCAGGGCGTCGCCGACCCAGGCCATGGCCAGGCACAGGCGGCCGTG
>NZ_AVOF01000287.1:0-4089 GCF_000465935.2 Pseudomonas sp. EGD-AK9 | reverse complement strand
CCGCCGCCTTGACCGTGACCTGCTGGCCGACGATGGCGCGCACCGCCTGCTCGAACGGGTCGAAGGCCACCGGCAGGCGCAGGCCGGGGTTGCGCTGCAGCAGCGGCGCGAGCAGGGCGTCGCCGCTGAGGTGCGCGGCAATCGCCTGCGGCTCGGCGTCGAGATCGAACATCCGCCGCACGCGCTGCTGCAAGGCCTCCAGGGCGATGGGCGCGGCGCTGCAGCAGCGCAGTTCGAGGGCGTTCTGCCCGGGCAGCGGTGTCACCCGCAGCCAGCCGCTGGCGCCGGCCAGGCTGAAGCTGCGGCTGTAGCTGTCCGGCGTCAGGCATTCCAGCCCCGGCAGCGCGCGCAGGGCGAAGTGGGCATGGAACTGCGGCCAGTGCCAGGGCGGCAGGTAGGGCAGGAGCAGGCTGATATTGTGCATGGCTTGCACCTTAGCCGCGTCGGGCGGCGCTGTCAGCGTGAAGATGGCTTTCAAACACGATCGAGCCCAGGTGCGTACTTTAGGCAAAGGCGGACATAGGGCGCTGATCGGTTCGCTCTACGAAATAGGCTCGCCGCGCTGGTAGCGCCCCGGCGTGGTGCCTTTCCAGCGCTTGAAGGCGTGGATGAAGTTGGACAGCTCGCCGTAGCCCAGGCGCTCGGCGATTTCCTCCAGGCTCAGGCCGCCGGCGGCCAGCAGCTCCTCGGCCAGGGCCTGGCGCACCTCGTCCTGCAGGGCGCGAAAGCTGCTGCCTTCGTCGATCAGGCGGCGGCGCAGGGTACGGCTGCTCAGGTGCAGGCGGGCGGCGACCCGTTCCATGTCGCTCATCTGCCCTGGCGCCTGCAGCAGCAGCTGGCGCACGCGGCCGGCCAGGCCCTGGTGCCACTGGTGGCGAGCGAGGATCGCCTGGCATTGCTGCTCGCAGGCGCTGACCAGCTGCGAATTGGCCCGCGGCAGCGCAACATCCAGCAGCCCGGCGGCCAGGCCGATGCGATTGGCCGCGGCAGCAAAATGCGGCGCCAGGCCGAAGACCTCGACGAAGGGCGCGACCTCGGCCGGCGCCTGCTGGCGCAGCTCCAGGCAGGTCAGCGGCAGCGGGGCGCCGAGCAGTTCGCGCACGATCAGCTGGGCACCGACCATATCGCGCTGGACGATAAAGGGCCGTAGCTCCTCGTCCAGCGCGCCGTCGTCGAAGCGCAGGCTGGCGGTGACGCCATCCTCGTCCAGGCTGATGCGGGTGAAGGCGTAGGTCAGGCCGTGGTAGCGCAGCCCCAGTTCGGCCGCCTGGCGCGCGGTGGCGCTGCTGAGCATGGCGTAGCCCCAGGCGCCGTAGCTGGTCAGGTGGTAGCGCCGACCGGCCTGCAGGCCGAGGTCGGCGACCGCGGGCAGGGCCTGCACCAGGTTGGCGATCAGCTGCAGCTCGCGGCCGGCGTCGATCTCGCCGTGCGGGGCGGCGAGCTGCACCGCGCTCAGGCCGGTATCGCGCAGGCAGGTGTCCAGGTCCAGGCCGAGGTCGAGCCCCAGCTGGGTGAGCAACTGCATGCTGGTGATGCTGCGGCGTGCGGGCCAGGGTGGCGACATCAGGCTGTCCGAAAATCACAATCGATTGACCGACTATGCCATAACCGGCGGTGGCCGGCGCAAGTAGCATCCGCTTATCGCCACTCATTGGTCGGGGAGACCACAATGCACAACAACCCCCGCACGGGCGCGCCCTGGCGCGTGCTGATCATCGGCAGCGGCTTCGCCGGCCTGGGCCTGGCCATGCAGCTGCGCAAGGCCGGCCAGGACGACTTCCTGCTGCTGGAAAAGGCCGGCGAAGTCGGCGGCACCTGGCGCGATAACGACTATCCCGGCGCCGCCTGCGACGTGCCTTCGCACCTCTATTCGTTTTCCTTCGAGGCCAAGCACGACTGGTCGCGCAAGTACCCGCCGCAGGCGGAAATCCACGCCTATATCCTGCAGTGCGTGGACAAGTACCGGCTGCGTCCGCAGATCCGCCTCAACGCCGAGGTGCAGGGCGCCGAGTTCGACGCCGCGCGCGGGCTGTGGCGGGTCGAGTTGGTCGGCGGCGAATGCCTGGAGACCCGGGCGCTGGTCAGCGCCTGCGGCCAGCTCAACCGCCCGGCCTATCCGCAGTTGCCGGGGCTGGAGCGCTTTCGCGGCGAGGCCTTCCATTCGGCGCGCTGGCGGCATGACCTGGACCTCACCGGCAAGCGCGTGGCGGTGATCGGCACCGGCGCCTCGGCGATCCAGTTCGTCCCGCAGATCCAGCCGAAAGTGGCGCAGCTGAGCCTGTTCCAGCGCTCGGCCGCCTACGTGCTGGCCAAGCCGGATCGCGCCTACCGCGCCTGGGAAATCGCCCTGATGCGCCGCGTGCCGCTGCTGCAGCGGGTCGACCGCTTGCTCAAGTACCTGCACCACGAGGTGCGCGCGCTGGCCTTCGTCAGCCTGCCCTGGCTGATGCGCTCGATGCGCGGCCGTTTCACCCGCCACCTGGCGCGGCAGATGCCCGATGCCGGCAAGCGCGCGCAGCTGCAGCCGGACTACCCCATGGGCTGCAAGCGCATCCTGATCAGCAACGACTACTACCCGGCGCTGGCCCAGGCCAATGTCGAGATCGTCGACTCGCCGATCCGCGCGGTGCGCGAGCACGCGCTGGTCAGCGCCGACGGCCGCGAGCATCCCTGCGACGTGCTGATCTACGGCACCGGCTTCACCGCCAGCGATTTCCTCGCGCCGATGCGCATTCGCGGCCTGAACGGCCTGGAGCTGAACCAGGCCTGGAAGGATGGCGCCGAGGCCTACAAGGGCATCAGCGTCAGCGGCTTTCCCAACCTGTTCCTGCTCTACGGGCCCAATACCAACCTGGGCCACAACTCCATCCTCTATATGCTGGAGAGCCAGTACCCCTACGTGCTCGGCTGCCTGCAGGCGCTTCGCGAGCAGGGGCTGCGCTACCTGGACCTGCGGCCCGAGGTGCAGCGGCGCTACAACCAGCGCCTGCAGCACCTCACCCGCCGAACGATATGGGCGCAGGGCTGCAGCAGCTGGTATCAGAACGCCTCCGGCAAGCACACCAACAACTGGCCGGGCTACACCTTCACCTACCGCCACCTGACCCGCACCCCGGAGCTTGCCGACTATGACTGCGTCCGCTGATTTCACCGCCCCCGCCGCCGAGCAGATGCTGCTGCGCCGCGTGCTGCGCGGCTTCCTGCGCCTGCTGTTTCGCGGCCTGGTGCGCCCGCCGATGCCGATAGCCGGACAGCGCCTGGTGTTGCGCCTGCTCACCGCCACCACCCTGACCCCGCGCGGAGTCACGCGCAGTGCCGCGACCCTCGGCGGGCGGCCCTGCGAATGGCACCGGCCGCCGGCCAGCAGCGGCAACGTGCTGCTCTACCTGCACGGCGGCGCCTTCATGATTGGCGGGCCGGCTACCCATCGCGGCATCTGCGCCAGCCTGGCGAAGCGCGGCGGCCTGGACGTCTGCGCGCTGGACTACCGCCTGGCGCCGGAGCATCCCTATCCGGCGGCGCGCGACGACGTGGTGGCGGCTTACCGCGCGCTGCTGGACGCCGGCTACCGGCCCGAGCAGATCGCCATCGGCGGCGATTCGGCCGGCGGCAACCTGAGCCTGGTCGGCAGCCTGCGCATCGATGAACTGGGCCTGCCGGCACCGGCGGCGCTGGTGTGCTTCTCGCCGGCCACCGATTTCACCGGCGAACGCATGCACCAGCCGCCGGCCGGCGACCCGCTGATCCATCCCCGCTGGATCGAGCAGGCCGCCGCGCTGTATTGCCCGGCCGATCTGCCGCGCAACGATCCGGGTATGTCGCCGTTGTTCGCCGATCTGAGCCGCCTGCCGCCGACCCTGATCCAGGTTGGCGAGGACGAATTGCTGCTGAACGACAGCCTGCGCCTGGCCGAGCGCGCCCAGGCCGCCGGCGCCAGCGTGCGCCTGGAGCGTTATCCGGGGCTGTGGCACGTGTTCCAGGCCCATGTCGGCATGCTGCGCGCGGCGGATTACGCCATCGCCCGGGTGGTGGCCTTCCTCCGCGAACGGGGGCTGTGATGGACAACATCCTCATCAGCGGCGCTGCCTC
>NZ_AVOF01000286.1:0-4096 GCF_000465935.2 Pseudomonas sp. EGD-AK9 | reverse complement strand
GCCGAGAATCACGATGGCATCGGCGCGCTGCGCCAACGCCGGCCACTGCACCGCGCTCAGCGCCGGTTCGCGCTCCAGCTGGCGTGCGCCCCACTCGACCACGAGCGGCAGGCTCATCAGCCACAGGCCGCCCACGCCCGCCACGAAGCAGGCGCCAGCCAGCCGCGGAAAGCGCCGGCGCCACCACCAGGCGAGCACGATGAGCAGCAGCAGCACGCCGGGCGGCATCAGCAGTTGTTTGAGGATGTAACGAATCGGCATGGGCACCTCCAGGGTGCCCAAGCCTAGCGAGGATTGCCGCTGCGAAACAGCTTAGAGCCACAGGACTGACAGGCCTGGGCATCCTGACCGCGCTGCCAGCTCACCGGCGTGCCGCACAGCGCACAACACAGCGCCTGACGCCGCTTGAGCAGCGGCTTGGCTTTGCCCGTCGGACGGGCGCCGGCGGCCTTGCCGACGCGCAGCGGCTGACGCTGGATCAGCGCCAACTCCTCGGCGGCGGCATGCCAGCCGCGCAGCCAGTGCAGGTCGCGATTGAGGTAGGCGCGGATCAGTTCCAGCTCGGCAGGGCTCAGGCCGTCCAACTCCAGCTCGCGCAGCGGCTCGGCGTGCAGACGGCTGGCGGTCTCGGCTTCTTCGAGCGCCAGGGCGAGGCGTTGCAACAGCCGCTCGTACAGGCCGCCGCCCCGCTCCACTTGCCGCAGTTCGCCCATCCAACACCTCGCGAGGCCCGACACCCGCGGCCCATAAGCAAAGCTTAGCGAAGGCCCCGCAAGCAGCCGGACGCCGCGACAAACGGCGCGCGCCGAACAATCTGGGTTTCCCTCGGCAGACGGCGCTCATGTATGCTACGGCGTTTTCCGCAAGCCCCCTTTGCCAGCGCCAGAGCCATGCACGAACAGTACTCGCCCCGTGAAATCGAAGCCGCCGCGCAGTCCCATTGGGACGCGCAGAAATCCTTTGTCGTGAGCGAACAGCCGGGCAAGGACACCTTCTACTGCCTGTCGATGTTCCCCTACCCCAGCGGCAAGCTGCACATGGGCCACGTGCGCAACTACACCATCGGCGACGTGATCGCCCGCTACCAGCGCATGCAGGGCAAGAACGTGCTGCAGCCGATGGGCTGGGACGCCTTCGGCATGCCGGCGGAAAACGCCGCGATGAAGAACCAGGTGGCGCCGGCGAAGTGGACCTACGAGAACATCGCCTACATGAAGGCCCAGCTGAAATCGCTGGGCCTGGCCATCGACTGGACCCGCGAAGTCACCACCTGCAAGCCGGATTACTACCGCTGGGAGCAGTGGCTGTTCACCCGCCTGTTCGAGAAGGGCGTGATCTACCGCAAGAACGGCACGGTGAACTGGGACCCGGTGGACCAGACCGTGCTGGCCAACGAGCAGGTGATCGACGGCCGCGGCTGGCGCTCGGGCGCGCTGATCGAGAAGCGCGAAATCCCGATGTACTACTTCAAGATCACCGCCTACGCCGAAGAGCTGCTGAGCAGCCTGGACGAACTGGATGGCTGGCCCGAGCAGGTCAAGACCATGCAGCGCAACTGGATCGGCAAGAGCTTCGGTGCCGACATCGTCTTCGACTACGACGTCGCCAGCATCGGCAGCGAGGGTCAGCTCAAGGTCTACTCGACCCGTCCGGACACCCTGATGGGCGCCACCTACGTCGCCGTGGCCGCCGAGCACCCGCTGGCGCAGCGCGCCGCTGAATCCAACCCAGCGATTGCCGCCTTTATCGCCGAGTGCAAGGCCGGCTCCGTGGCCGAGGCCGACATGGCCACCATGGAGAAGAAGGGCCTGGCCACCGGCCAGTTCGTCATCCATCCGCTCACCCAGCAAAAGCTGCCGGTGTTCGTCGCCAACTACGTGCTGTGGGGCTACGGCGAAGGCGCGGTGATGGCCGTGCCGGCGCACGACGAGCGCGACTTCGAGTTCGCCCACAAATACGACTTGCCGATCCAGCAGGTCTACGCCGCCGCGGACAAGGACTACGACAGCGCCGAGTGGCAGGCCTGGTACACCGACAAGGACGGCCTGACCACCGTCAATTCCGGCAAGTACGACGGCAAGGACTTCACCGCCGCCTTCGACGCCATCGTCGCCGACCTCGAAGCGACCGGCCACGGCGCGCGCAAGACCCAGTTCCGCCTGCGCGACTGGGGCATCAGCCGCCAGCGTTACTGGGGCTGCCCGATCCCGATCATCCACTGCGACGCCTGCGGCGACGTGCCGGTGCCGGAAGACCAGCTGCCGGTGGTGCTGCCCGAAGACGTGGTGCCGGACGGCGCCGGCAGCCCGCTGGCCAAGATGCCCGAGTTCTACCAGTGCAGCTGCCCGAAATGCGGCGCGCCGGCCAAGCGCGAAACCGACACCATGGACACCTTCGTGGAAAGCTCCTGGTACTACGCGCGCTACGCCTCGCCGAGCTACACCCAGGGCATGGTCGACCCGGCCGCGGCCAACCACTGGCTGCCGGTGGACCAGTATATCGGCGGCATCGAGCACGCCATCCTGCACCTGCTCTATGCGCGCTTCTTCCACAAGCTGATGCGCGACGAAGGCCTGGTGTCGTCCAACGAACCGTTCAAGAACCTGCTGACCCAGGGCATGGTGGTCGCCGAGACCTACTACCGCACCCTGGAAAACGGCGGCAAGGACTGGTTCAACCCGGCCGACGTGGAAGTCGAACGCGATGCCAAGGCCAAGGTCATAGGTGCCCGCCTCAAGTCCGACGGTTTGCCGGTGGAAATCGGCGGCACCGAGAAGATGTCCAAGTCGAAGAACAACGGCGTCGACCCGCAGGCGATGATCGACGCCTACGGCGCCGACACCTGCCGCCTGTTCATGATGTTCGCCTCGCCGCCCGACATGAGCTGCGAATGGTCCGACTCCGGCATCGAGGGCGCCAACCGCTTCCTGCGCCGCGTCTGGCGCCTGGCTCACAGCCATGTCGCTGCCGGCCTGCCGGGCCAGGTGGAGGTCGCCACTCTCACCGACGAGCAGAAGGCCGTGCGCCGCGCCATCCACCTGGCGATCAAGCAGGCCAGCAACGATATCGGCCAGCACCACAAGTTCAACACCGCCGTCGCCCAGGTGATGACCCTGATGAACGTGCTGGAAAAAGCCGCCACCGCGAGCGAACAGGATCGCGCGCTGCTGCACGAAGGCCTGGAGACCGTCGTCCTGCTGCTGGCACCGATCACTCCGCACATCAGCCACGAGCTGTGGCAGCGCCTGGGTCATGCCGATGCGGTGATCGACGCGCAGTGGCCGCAGGTCGATGAGTCCGCCCTGGTGCAGGACAGCCTGACCCTGGTGGTGCAGGTCAACGGCAAGCTGCGCGGCGAGATCATCGTTGCGGCCGACGCCAGCCGCGAGGAAGTCGAGGCCGCCGCCCGCAGCAACGACAACGTCCTGCGTTTCACCGAAGGCCTGGCGATTCGCAAGGTCATAGTCGTGCCGGGCAAGCTGGTCAACATAGTCGCCAACTGATTAAGCTCGGCGCCATTGCCGCACGGCGCCGGGAACCGCCAAGGGGATTTGATAATGATGAAACGGAATCTGCTGATCGTCGGCCTGGCCGCCCTGCTCAGCGCGTGCGGCTTCCAGCTGCGTGGCACCGGCGACGTACAGTTCGCCCTCAAGGAACTCAACGTCACCGCGCGCAACGCCTACGGCGAAACCGTGCAGCAACTGCGCGACGTACTCGAGAGCAACGACGTCAAGGTCTACGCCGGCGCGCCCTACACCCTGGTGCTGAGCAACGAGAGCGAGAACCGTCGCAGCGCCAGCTACACCAGCGGCGCCCGTACCGCCGAGTACGAGCTGGTCATGGCCCTGGAGTACCAGATCCGCGGCGCGCAGAACCTGCTGCTGACCAGCAACCGCGTCGAGGTGCAGAACTACTACCAGCAGGACGACAACAACCTGACCGGTTCGGACCAGGAGGCCGCCCAGCTGCGCAACGAGCTGCGCCGCGAGCTGATCCAGCAACTGGCGCAGAACCTGCAACAGATCACCCCGGCCCAGCTCGATCAGCTGCAGCAGACCGCCGAGGCGCGCGCCAAGGCCGAAGCCGAAGCGCT
>NZ_AVOF01000285.1:0-23286 GCF_000465935.2 Pseudomonas sp. EGD-AK9 | reverse complement strand
GCCGTCCGGGGCGGTCAGCGCCACCACCGAACGGGCCATGGCCTGCAGCGTGCTGGCCGGCTGCTGGGCCAGCCAGCGCTCGGCGATACCCAGGCTACGGGCATCGACGGCGACCCCGGCACGCGCCAGCCAGGCGCCCGGATCGGCGCGAAAACCATCGAGCATGGTCTCGGCTTCGGGCGCCGACATACGCGCCACCGCCGCCGACCAGAAGGCATCGTCCAGGCTGAAATTGCCCTCCACGCTGACCAGGCTGCGCACCCGCTCGCCATGGGCCTGGGCGAACAGCATGGCGACCGCCCCGCCAACCGAATGACCGACCAGATGCACCGCCTCGCCGGGAAACTGCTCCTCGATCACGCGATACAGATGCTCGACCTGCGCCGGCAGATCGATGGCCTCGACCGGCGCCTGGCGCTGCGCGCCGTAGCCGAGCAGATCGGGCGCCAACGCCCGCCCCGGAGCGAAGGCGGCGCACAGCTCGGGCAGCTGCAGGCTGCCGATCAGGCCGTGGATAAAGACGACGGGAGTCTGCATGGCGAAATCCTTTCTGGGCCATGGAACGAAGCGCCGAGCATAACCCCGTAAAGGGCGCCGTGCGTACCGGTGCGGGCAACCAGGGCATGCGGATGCTGGCGACGCTGGCCATCCGATCTGGCGGGCGCAAGGCGCCATCATCAAGGACCGGAAGCGCCCGATATCCTTTGGTTGCGACAGGCGCGACCATTAGCGGACTCTCCGGCTGGACGGTACGACCAGTGCCGATTGGCACTGGTCGCCATCTTCGCTGGATCAACCGGCCGTAACGGTCATGCCGCCATCTGCCATGACCACCGATCCGACGATGAAGCTGGCCCGATCCGAGGCGAGGAATGCCACCACCTCGGCGATCTCCTCTGGTTGAGCCGCACGGCCGATGGGGGCGGCCTCGCCATGCTGCGCCAGGAACCCCGGGCCATCCTCGACCACGTCGTTGAGGATGTTGGTGATGACGTCGCCGACGCCGATGGCATTGACCCGGATGCCGTGCTCGATGGCTTCGAGTGCCAGGGTGCGGGTCAGCTGAGCCAGCGCGCCCTTGGAGGCGGTGTACGCCGCAATGGTCGGGAAAGCGAAGTAAGAGGCGTAGGAGGCGATGTTGATGATGGCGCCCGACTTGTTCGGCATCATTGCCTTGACCGCCTCGCGGGAATGCAGGAAGGCCGCGGTGGCGTTCACCGCCTGGATACGCTCCCAATCTTCGCGCGTCATATCGATCACCAGCTTGTTGATGATGATGCCGGCGTTGTTGACCAGGATGTCCAGCCGGCCGAACTTCTCCACAGCCAGCCCGACGGCGCGCTCGGCGGCTCCGTCCTCGGTGATGTCAGCCACCAGCGGCACCAGCCCTGGGCGAGCGAGCTCCTCAACGGCAGGGTTAAGGTCCTCGGCGATGACCTTGGCTCCCCTCGCGTGCAGCATCAGTGCGATGGCCTTGCCGATACCGCTGGCTGCACCGGTAACCAGTGCAACTTTGCCGGCGACCTCTTGGATAACGGTGTTGTTGATAACAGTCATGGTGATCTCCTTCGTCACGAGCCAGCGAGAAATTCGCGGCCCAGCACCCTGAGGCGCTGTCGTTTTCGACGGGCTCACTGTCTCGCAATGCCATGAGTCGGGCTTTGGGGTAATTGCCGGCGATGTCGGAGTTTTGCGCTGAACTGGTCCTGTCGGAGAAGGGCTGCTACGCCTGTATGTCCCTGTGGGCAAGCGAGTGTTCACGGCCTGTCGTTGAGCCCGGGATAAGATGGGATCAACGTTCGAGGGAAGAGAAATGATTCAGGGCCGGCCCCCTGCGCTGGCGAGCGCTGAGATCAAGGCTGAAGGGCTCTGCAAGCCGCCGGGACGAATCTATCAACAGGCTTATGTTCTGTTAGTGCGCGTCGAAAACGGCAAGCCGGCGTCCAGCCACGCATGCCTCGATCCGGCCAGGGCTGCGATCGCCCTGGACGCACCAGAGTCGGGCTGGTGGACCGAGCGCTGCAACCTGCTCGAAAACGGCGCGCTGCGTTACCCTAACGGTGCCGCCCCCTGCGCGGGGCATCGCCGATGGAGAACCTGTGGGCCCTCTCGAATCTGACGAGCGCGCTGCCAGCGGTCAGCAACGCATCGCCGCCGAATCGATGCCGCAGCACCTACCGGGCATGCCTCGCCTATTGCCGGCACGCCCGCAGCTGCAGGACACCGTGATGCAGCTGTACAGCCATCACACCGTTACCGACCCGGTTCTGGTTCCTGCGGTTGTGGAGCCGTTGCTGGTGCTGGTTCTGGCCGGATCGGCCAGGGTCGAGGAGCGTTCACTCGGCGGGCAATGGCAGGCGGCAGAGGTGCAGGTCGGCGACTTCTTCCTGACCAGCACCAGCGAACCCTATGAGATGCGCTGGCAAACCCACGGCGCCGATTGCTTCGAGGTGATGCACCTCTATCTGGGTTTGCCGCTGCTCGATCTGGCTGCACGCGAGGTGCTGGGCGATCAGCAAAGGTCGGTAACCTTTCGCGATATCTCCGGTGCCCGCGATGAGCGGGTGACCGCCATGCTGCAGCAGATACGCAAAGAGCTGGTCGACGAACACCAACCCAGTGCCCTGGTGGTGAACTGCCTGACCCAGGCGCTCGCGGTGCATCTGGTACGCAATTACCTGGATCCGCACAGCCCAACTCGGAGAGCCAATGCGCTGCAGGCGTACAAGCTTCGCCGTGTGGTCGAGGCGATGAACGAGCGCCTTGCCGAAGATTTCAGCCTGGCCTACCTGGCTCAGATCGCGGACCTCAGCGAATACCACTTCAGCCGGATGTTCAAACGCGCCACCGGCCTTTCACCCTCGCAGTATTTCATCCGTCTGCGCATGAACCGCGCCCGGAGTCTGCTGCTCGAGACCGACCGCAGCGTCATCGACATTGGGCTGGAGGTCGGGTATTCGAGCCCGAGTCACTTCTCGCAAGTGTTTCGCCGGGAGGTGGGCGTCACCCCCAGCGCCTATCGGCAAACCTGAGCCACGCCAGATCTCAGAGATTCTGGGGCAAGAAGCGCTCACTCAGATCCAGGGTTCGACCGGCAACGCGGAATTGTCCTCGCCCCTGGTAGTGCAACGTGGCCGGCTCGGTGACGGTCGAGGCCACATGCCCCTTGACGACTTCCCAGATGAACAGACCGTACTCGTCAATCTGGCTGTCATCGGCCAAGCGGCACTCGAAGCTTGCGTAGCATTCGTCGATGAGGGGCGCCTTCACCCGCGTTGCAGGCGCCGCCGTCAGGCCACAGGTTGCGAATTTGTCGGAGGATCCGCCCGAACTGTTGCCCACGGCGACGACGGCCTCGACCAGGTCGGCGGTCGGTACGTTGATCACGCATTCCCGGCTTCGGCGGATCAGCTCATGACTATGGTTGCCTTCCCAGATGTAGCAACCGAATAGCGCAGGCCTGAACTGCATCATCATGTGCCAACCCATGGTCATGATGTTGCGCTCACCTCGCCAACTGGAGGTGACCAGGACTATCGGGCCCGTCTCGAGATGACGTCGGGTTTCGACCAGCGGAAAGTCGGTTTTCTGATAGCGGCGCATGCTCATCTCCTCTGCTTGAACAATGGAGCGCCAGGCTCCCGCAGTCCCGGCGCCTTTGCTGTCGCGAGCCTGCCCACCCTGTCGGGGAATTGCGGCCAGAAGAAGCCGGGCATCTGCGCGGCTTTTGATGCGCCTGGGACACGAGGTCCGACGACCACGGACTCGAATGGCGACTGGTTATAGTCGATCACTTGCGAGGCGCCGTGACGCGGGGATGGCTGGTGCCAGCAAGCGGAGCAGTCATCCGCTCAACGGATAGTGAGGTGGGCCGCCAGGAAATCCATGAACACTCTGACCCTGGTGGGCAACCGCCCCCCTTGCCCCACGTAGACCGCGTGGACCTCGGTTTTCACCGCGGGCAGGTAATCCTCCAGCACCGGCAGAAGCCTGCCTGCGGCCAGATCCTGCTCGACCTGACAGAAGCCGACGCGCGCGAGGCCGAGCCCCAGGAGCGCCAGGTCGCGGACGCCGTTGCCATCACTGACTCGAGCGTTGCCCGCCACCGGTACGGAGATCGCCTCGCCATTCTTTTCCCTGAGGCCCCACTCCATTACAGGCTGGCTGAAGGTGAACCCCAAGCAGTTATGGGCCGCGAGCTCCGACGGCACCTGCGGGGTGCCGTGCGCTTCGAGATAGGCAGGCGATGCCACGATCAGGGTCCGAGTCTCCCCCAAACGTCTGGCGACCAGGTTCGAGTTCTTGAGCGGGCCACTGCGGATCGCGACGTCCGCGCGGGAGCTGATCAGGTCAACGACCTCATCGCTCAGGTACACCTCTACCGAGACCCCTGGGTGGTGCTCGAGAAACTCGTTCAGCAGCGGCAGCAGATACAGTCGGCCGATGTCCACGTTGCAGTTGACCCGCACGATTCCCTGAGGCGCCGAACTGGCTGCAGCCTCCTGCTCCGCCTCATCGAGAGCGGCCAGGATGGTCAGGCAGCGCTCATAGAAGGCGGCCCCTTCGGGGGTCAGCAGTTGTCGACGTGTCGAGCGATTCAGCAGGCGGGCGCCGAGCCTGCTCTCCAAACGAGAAACCAGCTTGCTCACCGCCGAGGGGCTCATCGCACAGCTTTTTGCCGCTGCCGTATAACCGCCGTCCTCGACGACCCTGACGAAGACGCTCATTTCGGCGAAGCAGTTTATGTCTAGCCGTCTCATATGAATTCAAGTCACAAGTGGTATGCCTGAGGACCGGCTATATCGGCCGGATCATCGCTCTTACGCTGTTTCCCAGAGCCCGAGCTGAACCTCGAAATTCAGCAACAGACGTGCCACCGCAAGCGGAAATGTGTCGGGAGGATGAGATGAACAGCAAGGTCAAACTGGTCCTGATTTACGAAGGAAACGACGAAGAAGCCATCGGCCCTGCGTTGGCGAGATGGGCCTCGGTGGTTATAGCGCAACGCGCCGAATTCGAGTGCTGCCTGCTCGATACTTCTCAGCAGCGAGCAGCGGTTGGTCAACTCGCCAGGGCCGATGCCTTCCTGATCCTCGCGTCGGAACAAAGCCATGGTTACTCCGCCGAACTGAAGGCTTTCATCGATCAGGCGACGATTCGCTGGCAGGCCAGGCCGGTGGCCTTCATTGGCTACGGCGGTGAATCGGGCGGCATGAACGCCATAGCCCAGCTTCGCCAGGTCCTGGCGGGGCAGCACGCCGTTCCCATCTGCAGCGTAGTCACACTGCCCAATCCGTGGGCGCTATTGGATGAGAATGGATCTTGTCGCTTGGCGGATCAGGCAAGAATCCCCATGGCACGCATGTTGGTTCTACTGAACTGGTTGGCAATAGCCCTTAGGTCAGCAAGGGAGCAAAAGCCTTATGAGCTGGTGAGCCAGTAACGGCACTCATGCAGGATTAGGCAATAACTGCATAGTAATCGATTAACGACTACCCGTCCCTTAACCCTAATCTTTTTTCCAGGCCCGCTTGCGGGTGAACAGTGAACCGAAGAGGAAAAGACCATGAAGAATGTTGAAGGCAAGGTCATCGTCATTACTGGCGCCAGCAGCGGTATTGGTGAAGCCACTGCACGGCTGCTGGCCAGCCGCGGAGCGACGGTGATGCTGGGTGCTCGGCGCACCGACCGTCTCGAGCAGATTGCAGGCGAGATTCAGGGAGCCGGTGGGACTGCCGCGTTTCGGGCCCTCGACGTGACCAGCAGAGAAGACGTCCGGGACTTCATTGACTTCACCGCCACGCGCTTCGGTCGGGTCGATGTCCTGATCAACAACGCGGGCGTAATGCCGCTTTCCAAACTCGAAGCTCTCAAGGTGGACGAGTGGGACCGCATGATCGATGTCAACATTCGTGGGGTGCTGCACGGCATCGCAGCGACTCTTCCGCTGATGCGGCAGCAACGCGCCGGGCAGATCATCAACATCGCCTCGATTGGCGCATACGCCGTCAGTCCGACCGCGGCTGTCTACTGTGCGACCAAGTACGCCGTGCGAGCCATTTCCGAGGGCCTCCGGCAGGAGGTAGGCGGCGAAATCCGGGTGACCGTCATCGCACCTGGCGTAACCGAATCCGAGCTGGCTGACAGCATCTCCGATGAGGGCGGTCGCGCCGAAATGGTGGAGTTCCGCAAGATCGCCATCCCTGCCGAGGCCATCGCTCGGGCGATCGCCTATGCCGTCGAACAGCCCGCGGACGTAGACGTCAGCGAGTTGATCGTGCGGCCCACGGCGAGCCCCTTCTGACGGTTGAGCAACGTCGCGGCTGGCCTTCCGTGAGGCCAGCTAGCGTGCAGGCTCGAGCACCTGCATCGCCAAGACCAGGCAAGGCAAGTCGCATCTTTCCCAAACAGAGGATCAGCAAAATGGCGAGACCGTCGGGAGATCAGAACAAGTACGTTGGCATGTGGGTGACCGCGGATGGTCGCATTCGTCACGAGCTGCTTGCCGGTGGCCGCTATGACGAAGCCCGCGGCAAGAAGAAAAGTGCCTATCAGGGGCGCTACTGGCTTGAGGGCGACCATATCGAATACGTGGACGATACCGGCTTCACCGCTGATGGCGAGTTCCGCGATGGTGTTCTTTACCACGCCGGGATGGTTCTCTATCGCGAGGAGATCGAGGCCTCCAAGCAGCTGCTCTGACCGTCCGCTAATGGGCGGCTTCGACTCGATGCGACAGGCACTAAGCGGCCATCAGCTCATTAAAGCTCCAGGCCCATAAATCTCCACAGTGGCTGCGGCATGGACAGTCGCTCAGGTCCAGAGTTATTTCTGAGGTTCGGCTATTGCCCCTGCCGTCAGCGACCATGCGCACAGTTCTAGGGCGGCAAGGGCTTTAGGTGAAAAAACCGGACCGGCGCCGAGGTTCGAAGGCCGCCGTCACCTAGCACCTCGCTGTACGTGACAGCGCTATCGCGTCGGCAAACTCCTGCGCAGTCGGGCTCTCCGGCCAGGCCGGTAGATGGTCTGGAATTGTGACCCAGCTCTGTTTGCGACGGGTCCAGAGGTGCGCCATGGGACTGATTTGCGTGCTGTTGTCCAGTGTTCCGGCTCTCAACACCAGCATGCCTGGCGCAGCGCTGGTGCTGTTGTAGAGGCGCGTATGGCACCTCGAACAACGCCGTTGACGACTGACATGGCCCGCGCGCTCGTAGCTGTACTCGCTGAGTGGCCCTTCGACTTCGATAGCCTCCGCTGGCAACAATGCATGCAAGCCAAAGGCGCTGCCGCTCGTGGTCTGGCAATCCAGGCAATGACAGGCATAGATGGCGGGCAGCTCCTCGGTGACGAGTCGGTACGTCACCGCCCCGCAATGGCACTGGCCAGTAACCTTCATGTGAAACTCCTTGTGCGAGCGGCGCTCGATCCGTGCCGCATGGTCGATTTTTCAATAGCATGCAGACCGGCTCGCCCTGAGCCTATTCCCCAAATCTGCTGCGCCGCTAGTAGGAAATGTATGAGCCTGCCGAACCTGCACTGGGACAACCAACGCGCCTTCCTCGCCGTGCTGCGCACCGGTAGTCTTTCCGGAGCAGCACGCCTGCTCGGCATCGCTCAAGCGACGGCACGCCGGCGCATCGAAGCGTTGGAGTCCAGTGTCGGCGTGAGTCTGTTCACCCGCACTGCATCCGGACTGATCCCCACCGACATGGCGCGCGAACTGATCGCCCATGTGGAGGCCATGGCTGTCGCGGCCGAGGCCTTCAATCGTGCGGCATCGGCGCAGAACAGCCAGGGTGGCACGGTGCGTATCACCAGCAGCGACCTGCTCGGCATCGAAGTGTTGCCGGCGCTGCTGCAACCCATCTGCCGAGCGCACCCCGAGTTGGTCTTTGAGATGAGCGTGAGCAATCGCCTCGAAGCCATCGCCCTGCAGGAGGCGGATATTGCCATCCGCACCCAACGCCCGACCGAGTCGGATGTGCTCACGCGCTGCCTCGGCGCACTGCAGGTCGGGCTGTATGCAACCCAGGAGTTTCTTGAACACCACGGACACCCAGAGGATCTGGAGAGTTTGTCGAAGCTGCCTATGATCGGCCCCGACAGGAGCCTCGCAGACCTGCGCACGCTCGCCGCGCAGGGTTTTGCCGGCGAGGGGCTGCGCTTGCAACTGCGTACGGACAATCACAATGCCCAGCAGGCGGCCCTGCGCGCCGAAGTGGGCATCGGCGTATGCCCCAGGCAGCTGGCCGAACGCTGGGGACTGGTCCGGGTGCTGCCGCGCCAGGTGGATTTCGCCGTGGAGGTTTGGATCGCCACGCACCGGGATCTGCGCCGCATACCACGCATCGCCTTGGCCTTCGATCAGTTGGCAAGCGGCCTCACGGCCTTCCTGCAAAGCTAGGCGAGCCGGATGCCGAGGGGCGAGTTCCGCGCCGCCAGAGAGCAGGGGATACGCAACAGACAGCCGCTCCAGGTCGATGTGTACGTGCGTCGAAGCCATCGGCCATGACGATGGCTCGTATAAGCGCGCCCCGGGTTCTCTGCCGCCCGCAAGCTATCTATCGTTGTCCCAGCGATCACCGATGGTCGCGTCAGCAAAGGTGCTCACCATGAACCATCAGCTGCAGCGTCCTCTCAAGGCGCTACTCATTGCCAGCCTATCTTTTGGCGCACTCTATTCCTGGTCGGCCACTGCGACGGAAACCCCCGCGGTATCGGTGGCGAACACTGCTTCGGCTCATAAGCCGCAGGTCGCGGGAGTCTACCGCTTCACCCTCGGCAAGTTCCGCATCACCGCCCTGAGCGACGGTACCCTACCGCTGGACCTGCATCCGCTGCTGCGGGGCATCAGCGCGAAGCAAATCGACGCGCTGCTGCACAGAGGCTTTGCCCGTAATCCACTGGAGACCTCGATCAACGCCTATGTGGTCGACACCGGTGCGCGAGTGGTGCTGGTCGACAGCGGGGCCGGCGAGCTTTTCGGCGCCGTGGCGGGCAAGCTGCCCGAGAGCCTGGCAGCGGCCGGGTACCGGCCGGAGCAGATCAGCGACATCCTGATCACCCACATCCATACCGATCACTCCGGCGGCCTGACGCGCGGCGGGCGGATGCTGTTCGCCAACGCGACCATCCATGTCGGACAGGCCGACATCGACTTCTTCCTCGACCCCGCCAACCTGGCCAGGGGCCTAAAGCCCGCCCACCTGGAGGAAGCACAGAAGACCATCGGTCCTTATCTGGATGCCGGCAAGGTCAAGAGCTTCTCCGCCAGATCCCAGATCCTGCCCGGTATCACCGCCATCCCCACGCCGGGCCACACCCCCGGGCACAGCTTCTACAGGGTGGAAAGTGCGGGTGAAAGCATCGATTTCTGGGGCGACATCATGCATGTCGGTCTCGTCCAGTTCCCCCAGCCCGAAGTGACCATCACCTTCGACGTCGATCAGCAGGCGGCGCGCGCCCAGCGCCTGCAACAGTTCGAGACGGCCGCACGCGAGAGGCGACTGTCGGCGGTTGCCCACCTGCCGTTCCCCGGCGTTGGCCACATACGTCGTGAGGCCGGCAAGTACGACTGGGTACCGGCCGAGTACCGCAATCGCGATTGAGGTCAGAGGTTTAGCCGAGCGCTCTCCCGGCGGCCAAGGCGGCGATAGCGGCTTATCGGCCCGGCGCCATCGCAAGGCTATGCAACTCTACGCCAGGTCTGCTTTCATCCCCGGTAGGTCACCACGCCAACCGGGAGCGGGCGATGAACTACACGGATATCGACGGAGCCTTGCTGCTCGCGCTCAAGGCCCTGCTCGAGGAGCGCAACGTCACGCGTGCCGCCGCGCAACTGGGGATCAGCCAACCGGCTCTCTCGGGACGCCTGGCGCGCCTGCGCGATATCCTCGCCGACCCCTTGTTCGTACCGGCGGCGAATGGCCGCGGCGTGGTGCCTACGCCGCGCGCGGAGGCGTTGGAGCAGGAGCTGCTGCATGTGCTGGAGGGGCTCAAGCGGCTGGTCAGCCAGCCCGAGCTCTTCGACCCGGCCACCACCACGCGCACCTTCGTCGTCGCCCTGTTCGAAACCCCGGCAGCGGCGCTCCTTCCCGGGCTCTGTGCAGGCCTGGCAGTCGAGGCTCCGAATGCAAGGCTGGCCTGCGTCTACCCGCCACCCGATGTATACGAGAAGCTCGAGCAGGGGCAGATCGATCTGTTGATCACGGTGCCGGACGGCTTGCCCGGAGACCTCATGCAGCGCCCGCTATGGGAGGACGGTTTTCGAACCGCGCAACGCAAGGGACACCCACGCGGCACCGGCCCCCTTGATCTCGACAGCTTCTGCGCCCTCGACCATGTCCTCGTTTCCAACCAGGGCGGACGCTTCGCCGGCATGGTGGACGACGTGCTCCTTGAACTGGGCCGCTCGCGCAACGTTGTCTATTCGGTTCAGAATTACTCCCATGTCCCGCTGGTTCTTGCCGCAACCGACGCGGTGTGCACGCTGCCCTCGCGCTTCATGAACCAGTACGCCGACAGTCTGGACCTATTCGAACCGCCCTTAGGTTTGGCTGCGCTTCGCTTGGCACTGGCGTGGCATCCCCGCAATCAGAAGGATGCCGGCCACCAATGGCTGCGCCGTCAGATCTATCTCAGTGCGCAACTGGAGCCAAGCTGAGCGCGTAGCGTGGGGCCGAACGGCCCTGGCTGGATGGCCATCGACCGTGGCTATGACAGCCATCGGCGCCGCTGCAGTTCTCGTGCCCCCTGTCTCTTCCTAGTCTCCAAGACGCGATCATCGCCGGTCGCAACCAGTCAACCCGACACTCTTGGAGAAACACGATGAACACTCTGAATCGCACCCTGGCTCTGGCCACCCTGGCGCTCGCCACCCTGTCCGCCGAGGCCGCACAACCCGCCAAGGCTGGCGCCAGCGCTCCCGCCGTCGGCAGCGTCGTCCAGTCTGCCAGCTACATCACAACCAAAGACGGCTTACAGCTCTATTACAAGGACTGGGGGCCACGAGACGGCCAGGTGGTCGCCTTCAGCCACGGCTGGCCGCTGAACTCGGACAGCTGGGAAGCACAGATGCTGTTCCTCGCCTCGAAGGGCTACCGCGTGGTCGCTCATGATCGTCGCGGCCACGGTCGCTCCAGCCAGCCCTGGGAAGGCAACGACATGGACCACTATGCCGATGACCTGGCCGCAGTGCTGGAAGCACTGGATCTCAAGGGGGTAACCCTGGTCGGTTTCTCCACCGGCGGTGGCGAGGTGGCGCGCTATATCGGCCGCCATGGCACCGCTCGCGTGAAGAAGGCGGTGCTGGTCGCCGCCGTTCCGCCGCTGATGCTGAAGACCGAGAGCAACCCCGGCGGCTTGCCCATCGAGGTGTTCGACGACCTGCGCAAGGCCTCCCTGGAGAACCGCTCGCAGCTCTACCTGGATATCGCCTCGGGCCCCTTCTTCGGTTTCAACCGTCCGGGTTCCAAGCCGTCGCAGGGTCTGATCCAGTCGTTCTGGGTGCAGGGTATGCAGGCCGGCCACAAGAACACCTACGACTCGATCGCGGCCTTCTCGGCTACCGACTTCCGCGAGGATCTGCAGAAGTTCGATGTGCCAACCTTGGTCATCCATGGCGACGACGACCAGATCGTCCCCCTGGATGCTTCGGCACGGGCCTCGGCAGCACTGATCAAGGGCGCGACTCTGATCGTGTATCCCGGCGCGCCCCACGGTCTGGCAGACACCCACAAGGAGCGGCTTAACCAAGATCTGCTGGACTTCCTCAAGAAGTAAGTCGAGCAGATCCCCGATCCTTCCTGCGCATGTGATTCCCAGGTCGCCATAAGTCAAGCAACGCTCCTAAGGCGTCCTGGGCAGCACATGAGCAATACCTCTGCTGCAGCACCAGTAACCCCACTCGCAACAGGAAGCCATCCGGCGTCTACGATTTTTTGGTCGACTCAGTTCGGCTTTCTTGCCAGGCATTTACCAAAGAGCATGCAGCTGGCTTCCTTCAGCCACGGTTGAACTGGTCCGTGAGGAAATCAATCAACACCCGTACCTTGGCCGGCACGAGACGCGTCTCGGTAATCGCGTAAACCGGCAGGGCCTCCGCCTTCCAGTCGGGCAGTACGCGATGCAAGCGGCCTTGGGCAAGATCCTCGCTGATCATTTCGTCCACCAGCATGGCGATTCCCTGGCCGAGCAGGGCCAGGCGACGCAGCATGCCGATGTTGTTCAGCAAGTAGCGCCCCTCTACCGCCAGGCTGAGTTTCTGCTGGGTATCGTGCAGTACCCAGGGTGCATCGAGCATGCGCAGACACTCATGCTGCAGCAGTGCTGCCGGGCTGTCCGGCACACCATGCCGGGCCAGGTAGCCCGGACTGGCAAAGAGGCTGCGCCGCAGGGTGCCAAGGGGCCGGGCAATCAACTGTGAGTCGGGCAGGGCGCCGATACGAATCACCAGATCAACCGGGTCGCGGATCAGGTCCAGGCGCTTGGGCGTGAGGTCCAAGTCGAACCGGATCTGCGGGTAGCGCTCGGCGAATTCGGCCAACAGTGGTGCCAGGTAGACCACCCCGAAGTCGATGGGCATGGACAAGCGGATCAGGCCGCTCGGGTTGTCTACAAGCTCGGAGATCTCTTCATGGGCCAGGCGCGCCTCGTCGACGATACGCCGGCAGCGCTCGAAATACAGACGACCGCCTTCGGTGAGTTCGATACGCCGTGTAGTGCGGTTGAGCAGGCGTAGGCCGATACGTCTTTCCAATTCGGCGATGCGCCGCGAGACCGTGGAGTTGGGTATGCCGAGCGCCTCGGCGGCGCCGCGAAAGCTGTTGGCCTTGATCACCTCGACGAACAGGGCCATGTCATTGAGCAGTTTCATCCAGCACTCCATTGCTCCATTGGTGGAGCAATCATTCCTGATTTCGTGACTTTATCCTATACATGCCGGACCGGATGATCCGTTCACGCCTGATGTCCCTCTGCGTGAACCTGGAGACTTTCGCATGACCGCTCAATTGCTCAGCCCGGCTCGCTTGCATGATCTTGATCTGCGCAACCACATGGTGATGGCGCCGATGACGCGCTCACGAGCCGATGCTGCCGGGGTGCCGCGGGCGTCCACGGCCACTTACTACGCCCAGCGAGCCAGTGCCGGGCTGATCATCAGCGAGGCGATCAATATCTCGGCAGATGCCATCGGCAGTCCGCTGACTCCCGGCCTCTACAGCGAGAAGCAAATTGCCGCCTGGCAACAGGTAACGGCGGCGGTGCATGCGGCCGGCGGCAAGATCTTCGCGCAGCTCTGGCATACCGGCCGGGTCGGCCACTCCAGTGTGCGCGGCGGCCTGCTGCCGGTGGCGCCGTCGGCGGTCGCGATTCAGGGACAGCAGCACTTCACCCTGGACGGCATGCGGGATTACGAGGTGCCGCGCGCACTGACCTTGAGCGAAATCCAGGCCGTCATCGCCGATTACCGCCGCGCCGCGGAAAACGCCAAGCGTGCCGGTTTTGACGGTGTCGAGTTGCATGCCGCGTTCGGCTATCTGCCGAACCAGTTTCTGGTGGACTCGGCCAACCTGCGTACAGACGCCTACGGCGGCAGCATAGCCAAGCGCAGCCGTTTCGTGCTCGAAGTGATGCAGGCGTTGATCGAGGTGTGGGGCTCCACTCGCGTGGGGATCAAACTGTCGCCGGTGATTCCGTTCAACGGCATGATCGACAGCGATCCACTGGCGCTCTACAGCTACTTGATTGGTGAGTTAAATAGGCTGCAGCCCGGTTATGTGCACCTGATGCGCGCGCTGTTTCCGCTGGACAACTTCCCCCACTGGCCGCGTGACGTACTGGCAACTTTCGGTCCGCAAATAAACGGCCCATTGATCGCCAACGGTGGTTATGACGCAGAGGGTGGCGAGGCGGCCCTCAAAGCCGGCGAGGCCGCGTTAGTGTCATTCGGCACCCCATTCGTGGCCAATCCAGACCTGCCGGAGCGATTTGCCCGAGGCGCCGAACTGGCTCAAGCCGACCGAGCCACTTTGTATGGCGGCGAGGATGCGGGCTTCATTGATTATCCGAGCCTGTGAGGCCGTCCATCATGACTCGCTCATCGCTTGGTAAAGCCATGCTTGGTTTCGCTATTGTCGCCACCGTGGCAATAGTGGCCATCGCCGACGTATTCAACGCTAGCCACTTGTTCAATCCGGATTGGCCAGGCCATGCGCGATTTCATATCGGCATGCAGTTCACCACCCTGGTGCTGGTCAGCCTGTTTTCCCTGGCCGCGCTGAGGCGTGGCCAGGTGTGGGCTTCCGCACTGGCACCGGCAAGCTTCTGGCCTGGTCTGTTCGTGGCCTACCTAATCCCTGGTACAGACGTATATGCCAGCGAATCTTTGCGTGAGTTGGGGATCCCAATCAATCTGATACTGGCAGCAGTGCTACTTGGCATCACAGGGCTGGGCGTGGTGCTGCAGCGCTCCAACGAGAGGTGAACATCGGCCTCTGACTGGCTTGGCTGCACGGCTGCGCTGTGACTGACTGCCGAGTTGCGGCGAGCCCTGGCCGGCTAGTGCTCGCTGTTGAGTCGCCACCGCTTTGTAGAAACCTTCATTACGGCTTCTGGCCGCTTTGCCGGCACTGACAACCCGCTCCTATAGCTCCTTGCCCGCATCCCCATCGAGCATGGCGACATCCCCGTCGCACCGCGTATCAGGCCGAGTCGCTGCAGGTCCCCAGCCCGTGGGGCGCCGCGCGAAAGGGCGCCAGGCGTTCGGCGCGGGTCGAGAGCTCGACCAGCGCCGGGTAGCGCGCCGGGTCGATCAACTCGGGCAGCATCTGCACGGCGAACTGCCAGGCCACCGCCGTGCTGACGGCGGCCTGGTCGATGTTCGCCTCGCTCAGTTCGGGCACCCGCCCTTCCCACTCGTCCTGCAGCGCCTGCAGGGCGGCGTGCAGCTGGCCGGTCACCCGCTCCAGCCAGGGCTGGTGCAGTTTCTCGCGCGGCCTGAGGTTGTGCTCGTAGACCACCTGTACGCTCTTCTCGCAGGCGGCCAGGGCCAGGCCGATGCGGCGCAGCGCCTGCGTGCGCGGCGCCAGCGCGCTCGGCATCAGACTGCGCGGCGCGGCCAGGGTCTCGGCGTAGTCGAGGATCAGGCCGGAGTCGATCAGCACCGTGCCGTCGTCGCAGATCAGGGTCGGCGCCTTGACCAGCGGGTTGATCCGCTGGAATTCGTCGAAGGTGCTGAACACCGACAGGGCGCGGTGCTCGAAGCGCAGCTCGAGCAGCTGCAGGGAGATCGCCACGCGGCGGACGTAGGGTGAGTCGAGCATTCCGATCAGCTGCATGGCGGCTCCTTGTGCGCAGGACTATGAGTCGCGCAGCTTAACCCTCGGGGCACGCCGCGCGCACCAGCGCCCGATGCCGTGCCCAATCAGCCGTAGATCGCCGGCTCGCGGTAATGCCGCGGGCAGGCCTGGCCGTCGGCGCGGAACAGGTGGCACTTGTTGGCCATCAGCCCGGCGGCGAAGGTCTCGCCCACCGCCACGCGGCGGTCGCCGTCGCTGCGCAGGGTGATGATGTGCTCCACCCCTTCCAGGCTCAGGTAGATCAGGTTGTGATCGCCCAGGCGCTCGGCCACGCTGATCTGCCCGTAGAAGGCGAAGTCGGCCTGCTCACTCGCGACGAAGTGCTCCGGGCGCACGCCCAGGGTCAGCTGCTCGCCGGGCTCGACGCCGGTGCCGTCGACCAGCACCTGCATGCGGTAGCCGCCGGGCAGTTCGATCTCCACCGCCTCGCGGCTGGCGCTGAGCGCGCGCACCTGGAGGAAGTTCATCTGCGGCGAGCCGAGGAAGCCGGCGACGAAGCGGTTGCGCGGGTAGTGGTAGAGCTCCAGCGGCGCGCCGACCTGGGCGATGCGCCCGGCTTCGAGCACGACGATCTTGTCGGCCATGGTCATGGCTTCGACCTGGTCGTGGGTGACGTAGACCATGGTGGCCTTGAGGCGCTGGTGCAGGCGCGAGATCTCGATGCGCATCTGCACGCGCAGGAAGGCGTCGAGGTTCGACAGCGGCTCGTCGAACAAAAACACCTTGGGCTCGCGCACTAGGGTGCGGCCGATGGCCACGCGTTGGCGCTGGCCGCCGGAGAGGTCCTTGGGCTTGCGTTCGAGCAGCGCGTCGAGCTGCAGGATGCGCGAGACCTCCTCCACCTTGCGCTGGATCTGCGCCTTGCCCACCTTGGCCAGCTTGAGGCCGAAGGCCATGTTCTCCGCCACCGTCATGTGCGGGTAGAGGGCGTAGGACTGGAACACCATGCCCACCGAGCGCTCCATCGGCGGCAGCTCGTTGACCCGCTGACCGTCGATCAGCAGCTCGCCGGAGCTGATCTCCTCCAGCCCGGCGATCAGCCGCAGCAGGGTGGACTTGCCGCAGCCGGAGGGGCCGACGAAGACCACGAACTCGCCGTCGGCGATGTCCAGGTCGATGTTGCGGGTGATGGCGGTGCCGTCGTAGTGCTTGCAGATGTTGCGCAGGGTAAGGCTGGCCATGGGATGCCTCTCGAACGGGGCCGGGCAGCGATGGACTCGGCCCGGCCGGAAAGCTTGATAAACCTGCAGGAGCCGGGGCTCCTGCAAACGCAGGGGCCCTAGCCCAGCAGGCGGGCGAAGCCGAAGCCGTGGGCCGGCAAGTGTACCCAGCTGCCGAGGAACTCGGCAGTGCTGGCCGGCACCGCATCCAACGGCTCGACCATCAGCGGCAAGTCGTAACGCCGCTCGCGGGCGCCGAGGTTGAACAGGCACAACCAGGCCTGCTCGCCCAGGCGTCGCTCGAACACCAGCAGGTCGTCGTCGTGGTGGCGCACCTGGATCTCGCCCTCGATCAGCAGCGGCTGCTCCTGGCGCCAGGCGAGGAAGCTCCGGTAGGTGTTGAGCATCGAGGCCGCGTCGGCCTCCTGCACGTCCACCGCCAGGGCGCGGTGGCGTTCGTCCAGCGGCAGCCAGGGCCGCTCACTGGAGAAGCCGGCGTGGGCGCCGTCGCGGCTCCAGGGCATCGGCGTGCGGCAACCGTCGCGGCCCTTGAACTCGGGCCAGAAGCGGATGCCATAGGGGTCGACCAGGTCCTCATAGGCCAGCTCGGCCTCGGGCAGGCCCAGTTCCTCGCCCTGGTACAGGCACACGCTGCCGCGCAGCGACAGCAGCAGTGCCATCAGCAGGCGACCACGCGCCGGGCTCTCCTCGCCGGCCAGGGCCCAGCGGCTCATCACCCGCACCACGTCGTGGTTGCCCACCGACCAGCAGGGCCAGCCGTCGCTGAGTTCGCGCTCGATGCTCTCGATGGTGTGGCGGATAAAGGCCGGGCTGCACTGGGCGGTGAGCAGGTCGAAGGAATAGGCCATGTGCAGGGTGTCGCCGCCGCTGGTGTAGGCGGCCATGGTGCGCAGCGAGTCGTCGCAGCCGATCTCCGCCACCGTGGCGGTGCCGGGGTAGCGCTCCAGCAGCGCACGCAGGCGGCGCAGGAAGTCGAGGTTCTGCGGCTGGGTCTTGTCGTACAGGTGACGCTGGTAGGCGTAGGGGTTGTCGGCGCGCACGCCGATGCCGCCCTCGCGGATGTCCAGGTTCGGCGGATTGCTGCGCAGCGCCTGGTCGTGGAAGTAGAAGTTGGCGGCGTCCAGGCGGAAGCCGTCGACGCCCAGCTCCAGCCAGAACTGCATGTCGTCGAGCAGCTGTTGCTGCACCGCCGCGCAGTGGAAGTTGAGGTCGGGCTGGCTGGCCAGGAAGTTGTGCAGGTAGTACTGCTTGCGCCGGCCGTCCCAGCTCCAGGCAGAGCCGCCGAACACCGACAGCCAGTTGTTCGGCGGCGTGCCGTCCGGGTTCGGCTCGGCCCAGACGAACCAGTCCGCCTTGGCATTGGTGCGGCTGCTGCGGCTCTCCGCGAACCAGGGATGCTGGTCGGAGCAGTGGTTGAGCACCTGGTCGATGATGATGCGCAGGCCGCGCTCGTGGGCGGCCGCCACCAGCGCGCGGAAGTCGTCGAGGGTACCGAACAGCGGGTCGACGCCACGGTAGTCGGAGACGTCGTAACCGAAGTCCTTCATCGGCGAGGTGAAGAACGGCGACAGCCAGATGGCGTCGACGTTGAGGCTGGCGATGTAGTCCAGCTTGGCGAGCACGCCGGGCAGATCGCCGACGCCGTCGTCGTTGCTGTCGAGAAAACTGCGTGGGTAGACCTGGTAGATGACGCCGCCGCGCCACCAGTCCTTGCGGATAACAGCCATACAGCAAAGCCTTTTGTTGTTCGTGGTGTGCTTACCACTCTAGGCAAGGGCGCTGCGCGTCACATCCTCCCCGGCGGGGTTTTCGCCGGCGTAGCTGGCGGCCGGCAAGGGGGAGGAGTTTTGCGGATGGAAACCCTGCGCGCGAGGCCAGGCCGCAGGCTGTCGCGGGGCCGCCCAGGCTACCCGCGCCTATCGAAGCAACAGCAGATATGACGGCTATCCCGACCCCGCAGCGGTGCGCACGGCGCACCCTGCGGTATCCCCCTACTCGCCCTGGATCTTGCTCAGCAGGCTGCGCGCCAGCTGCACCGCCTCGCTGCGCTGGGTGATGGCGAGCTTCTGGTAGAGGCTGCGGATATGGGTCTTGATGGTGGTCGGAGCGACGTTGAGGTGCTCGGCGATCTGCTCGTTGGCCAGCCCGGCGTGGATCAGGCTGAGCACCTGCCATTCGCGCCGGGTCAGCGGCGAGTGGCGGATCAGCTCGGGCACGTCGGGGCGGTTGATGATGTCCTGGATCACCGCCTCGTCGAGGGTGATGCGGATCGCCCGGCTGAAATCGCGCTGCTGCTGGGCCAGCTGGATCAGGCGCTCGGCGCGCTGCTGCTCCAGTTCGTCGAGGCGGCGCTCGTGCTGCAGCGCCTTGAGCATGGCGATCAGCGGCTTGCCCAGGCGCAGGAAGCTGCCGATGGCGCCGGTGCCGCTGGCCAGGGTCAGCGCCTGGTGCAGGTGATCGAGGCTGCTCTGGCGTTCCTCGCGCTGCCAGAAGGCCAGGGCCTGGAGGATATGGTTGCGGTTCTGGTCCATCACCAGCTGATGGCGCTCGGCGTCAAGCTGCAGCTGGCGCAGGATCGGCAGCGCGCGCTCGCCCTGGTTCAGCGCCAGGTAGGCGCGCACGTGGTTGCGCGCATTGCCCTGGGCGAAGTGGTTGGCCCCCGGCTTGAGCGGCGGCGCGGTGGCAAGCCACTGGCGGATGCTGTCCTTGTCCTGGGTCGAGTCCCAGTAGGTGAGCATCGCCGCGTGGGCATTGGCCTGCCAGTCGATATGGTAGTCGTCGCCGGCCAGCAGGCTCTGCAGCTTGCCGATGTAGTCGGCGCACTGGCTCTGCTGGCCGCGCGCATGGGCGACGCGGGCGAGCAGCACGTAGCACTGCAAAAACCAGTGATCGCCCACCGCATCGAGAATCTCCAGGCCCTGCAGGGCGCACTGCTCCGCCGCGTCGAGGTGGTGCCATTCCAGCAGCACCTGGCCGCGCACGCGGTGGATGAACTCCATGATCGGGGTGACCGGCAACTGCTCCTGCTCGATGTACTGCAGCGCCCGCTCCTGCAGGTTGTAGGCCTTCTGCAGATGGCCCTGGGCGACGGCGATCTCCGACAGCTGGCCGAGACTCCACAGCACCGGGTGCGAGGCGTTGATCTGCTGCGCGCGGCGCACGGTCTCCTCGTGCTGCAGCTGGGCCTTGGCCAGCTCGCCCTGGACGAAGTGCGCCTCGGCCAGCACCGACATCGCCGCCACCTTGGAGGTGCGCATGGTCAGCGGCTCGAAGGCCAGCGCCTGGCGGGCGAAGGCCATGGCGCGCTGCTGATCGCCCTGGTTGATCGCCACCTGGGCGCGCACCGCCTGGTAGTCGGCCTCGATGCGCTGCCACTGCTCGGCGCTGTAATGCTCGCGCTGCGCCGCCTCGCCGGCCTGCAGCCAGCGCTCGACCTGATCGCTCTGGTACTGGTTCTGCGAGGCCCAGGCCTGCAGCAGGGTGAACAGCGGCGACTCGGCCACGCGGCTCTCCGGCAGCACCGCCAGGCAGCGCTGCAGCAGTTCCAGGCGGCCCTGGCGGTAGAAATGCCGGCCATGCGCCTCGAGGATCTGCGCCACCCGCTGCGGGTCGCGGGCCAGCAGGGCGTGGCGCGCGGCCTCCTCGGCCATCTTCTCCTCGAGCAGCGCCTCGGCGGCGCGCAGGTGCAGTTCGGCGACGTGCTGCGGCTGGTGGGTGGACAGCTCGTTGCGCAGGAAGCTGGCGAACAGCGGATGGTAGGCGAACCACTGGCGCAGCGGGTCCACCGCCTGGATAAACAGGCCGCTGCGTTCCAGGGTTTCGAGCATCTCGCGGCCGTTGCAGCTGTCGGTCAGGCGGTCGGCCAGCGCCGCGCTGAAGCGCTCAAGCAGGCAGGTGGACTGGAGGAAATCCTGGGTGGAGCCGTCCAGGCCATAGAGCACCTGCTCGCGGAAGTAGTCGCGGATATAGGGATGGCCGAGCTGCAGGGCCTCGAGAAACAGGTCCATGCCGCGCCCAGTCTGCACCTCCTGCAGGGTCAGCTGCAACGCGCAGGGCCAGCCGCCGATGCGCCGGTTGAGGCGCTCGACCTGCTCGCGGTTGATGGCGATCGGCAAGCCCAGCTCCAGCAGCGCCTGCACCTCGTCCAGCTCGAAGGCCAGCTGCGCGGCGTCCAGCGCCAGCAGCTGGCGCTTGACCCGCAGCTCGGCAACGCCCAGGTCCGGCAGACCGCGGCTGCACACCAGCAGGGTCAGCCAGTCGGGGGCGTTGCGCAGGAAGAAGCGCAGCGCGGCGATCACCTCGCGGTTGCGCAGCGCCTCGAACTCGTCGAGCACCAGCAGCAGCGGCGGGTGCTCGGCCGGCAGCTCGGCGAGCAGGCGGGTGAACAGGCCGTCGAGACCGTCGTCGCCCTGCTCGGCGCGATTGACGCACTGCGGGCAACCCTCGTCGAGCTGGCGATGCAGGGCGTTGAGCAGGTAGCGGCCGAACTGCCGCGGGCTGTTGTCGTTGCCGTCGAGGTTGAGCCAGGCCACGGCGCCGGCGAAGGCCGCCGCCCACTGGCTGGCCAGCACGGTCTTGCCGAAGCCGCTGGGCGCCTGCAGCACGGCCAGGCGCACTTGGGGCAGACGCTGCAGCCACTCGTCGAAGCGCGGCCGCGGCAGCAGGCCGGGATGCAGCGCCGGCGCAGCCAGCTTGGCCGGTATCAGGGGCAGGGGCGGACGCGCCGCTGTGGTCATGATCCTCTCCCGTTATTTATCGTTGTCCGGGTTTTGGCGAAGCTTACATCGGTATCGGGGCGGCGGGTTCCACCGCCCTACCCCTTCACCCCTCCCGCGGTCAGGCCGCCGACTATCCACTTCTGGCAATAGAGGAACACCAGGGTGATCGGCAGGCCGGAGAGCACCGCGGCGGCGGCGAAGTCGCCCCACAGGTAGTTCTGCTCGTACAGGTACTGCTGCGCGCCGACCGACAGGGTCAGCTTGTCCACGTCCAGCAGCAGCACCGAGGCGATGGGGTATTCGGTGATGCTGGTGATGAAGGCGAGGATGAACACCACGGCGAGAATCGGCACGCTCATCGGCAGCAGGATGTGCACGAAGGCCTGCCAGGTGGTGGCGCCGTCGACGATGGCGGCCTCCTCCAGCGAGGCGTCGATGCTCTCGAAGTAGCCCTTGATGGTCCAGATATGCAGGGCCATGCCGCCGAGCGAGGCGACTATCACCGCGCCGTGGCTGTTCACCCCGAGCCAGCCGGCGTGCTTGCCGAGCTGATCGAACAGGGCGTAGATGGCCACCAGCGACAGCACCGGCGGGAACATCTGGAAGATCAGCATGCCCTTGAGGATCGGCCCCTTGCCGGCGAAGCGCAGGCGGGCGAAGGCGTAGGCGCTGGTGGTCGACAGCAGCAGGATCAGCGCCGAGCTGATGAAGGCGATCTTCACCGAGTTCCACAGCCAGGTCAGCACCGGGAACGGCGGCTGGGTCACCGAGCCGTCGGCATGCTGGTAGGGAATGCCGAGGGCCAGCGACCAGTGCTCCAGGGTCGGGTTGTCCGGCAGCAGGCTGCCGGTGGCGAAGTTGCCGTCGCGGAAGCTGATCGACACCACCATCAGCAGCGGGAAGACGATCAACGCGATGAAACCGAGCAGACCGGCATGGGTCAGCCACAGGCGGTATTTCACGGATTTCGGTTGCACCATCGCCATGGCGGGGTCCTCAGACTTTGACTTTCGACAGTTTCAGGTTGAGCCAGGCCAGCGCGCCCACCACCAGGAAGATCAGCGTGGCGATGGCCGCCGCCAGGGCGAAGTTCTGCCCGGAGTCCTGGAAGGCGATGCGGTAGGTGTAGCTCACGAGCAAATCGGTGGTGCCGGCCGGGGTGGTGGCGCCGATGATGTCCGGGCCGCCGCGGGTCAGCAGAGTGATCAGCACGAAGTTGTTGAAGTTGAAGGCGAAGCTGGCGATCAAAAGCGGCGCCAGTGGCTTGATCAACAGCGGCAATGTGATCTTCAGCAGGTTGTCCAGGGGCGTGGCGCCATCCATCGCCGAGGCCTCGTAGAGGTCGCGCGGGATGGCCTGCAACAGGCCCATGCACAGCAGCAGCATGTAGGGGTAACCCAGCCAGGTGTTGACCATCAGGATCATCGAACGGGCCAGGGTCGGGTCGCTGAACCAGTCCGGGCGCAGGCCGAACAGGCCATTGAGCAACAGATTGATCTCGCCGAAGTTCTGGTTGAACAGGCCGCGGAACACCAGGATGGAGATAAATGCCGGCACCGCGTAGGGCAGGATCAGCATCAGCCGGTAGAACGCCTTGCCGCGCACCAGGTCCCACTGCAGCAGGCTGGCCAGCACCAGGCCGACGGCCAGGGTGAACAGCACGGTGAGGCCGGCGAAGGCCACGGTCCAGACGAAGATCTCCAGGAAGGGGCCGCGGATGCTCGGGTCGGTCAGTACCTTGGCGAAGTTGCTGGTGCCGGCGAATACGGTGAAGCCCGGCGCCACCTTGTTGCCGTGGCTGTCGAGGTAGAAGCCGGTGGCATGGTCGGCCTCCAGGCGCTCGTTGCTGCGGGTGTTGAGCAGGTCGCCGCCCTCCAGCAGGCGGTACAAAGGCTTGACCGCCGCCACCTCGCGCAGGCCGTACAGGCGCAGCAGCTCGCCGTCGCTGCCGCGCAGCACCCACTGCTCCAGCTCGGCGCGGCGCTGGATCACCTCGCGCAGCGCCAGTGCCGCGCCCAGCTCGCCGGG
>NZ_AVOF01000284.1:0-4102 GCF_000465935.2 Pseudomonas sp. EGD-AK9 | reverse complement strand
CTGGATGTTCTCCGCCAGCAGCATGCCCAGGCTCGCCAGCAGGTACAGCGAGAGCCCGGCCAGCAGCACCGGGCGCCGGCCGAGACGGTCGGACAGCGGGCCGAGCAGCAACTGACCGAGACCGAAGGCGGCGACGAACAGCGACAGCGCCAGCAGGCTGCTGCCCGGCGCGGCGTGCAGGCCGCGCTCCAGGGCGCCGAGCGCGGGAATCAGCAACTGGGTGGAGATTTCCCCCAGGGCGGTGAGCAGCATCAAAAGCAGCAGCAACAGACGGGAGGGGGACGGACGCATGGCGAATCTCCGGCTCGGGGTATTTATATTTCAACCATAATATGAAAGATTAGATGTCGTCCATCATAAAATTGGGAGACCCGCATGAACCCGCAAGACCGCGATACCCGTCTGGCCGCCTGGCACGCCGAAGAACAGGCGCTGCGCGCCAATCTCGCCGCCCCTGGCACCCTGGCCCTGGCCGAGGTGGCCAGCATGGCGCCCATGGACTTCTTCGACCGCATCGGCCGCGGTGAGCTGCCCAGCCCGCCCTTCGGCCAGCTGCTGGATTTCGTGCCGCTGCAGTGGGCCAGCGGTCGTTTCGTCTTCCAGGGCACGCCCGATGCGCGTCACTACAACCCACTGGGCAGCGTGCACGGCGGCTATATCGCCACCCTGCTCGACTCCTGCATGGGCTGCGCGGTGCACACCTTGCTCAAGCGGGGCCAGGGCTACACCACCAGCGACCTGCGCGTCAGCTACATCCGCGCCCTGCGCAGCGACGCCGGCCCGGTACGCGCCGAGGGCCGCATCATCCACCTCGGCCGCTCCACCGCGCTGGCCGAAGGACGCCTGTACGACGTCGACGAGCGCCTCTACGCCATGGCCTCCACCACCTGCCTGATTCTCGATATGGCGCCGCCGACGCCCTGAGTGCACAACGCGGTCGCGCCAAGGCGCGGCCGCGGGTGTAAGATGACAGCCAACATCTGAATCATCCGGAGCACCCCATGCGCTATTCGGAAGACCACAAGGCCAAGACCCACCAACGCATCATCGACGAGGCCGCGCTGCGCTTTCGCCGCGACGGCATCGGCGCCACCGGCCTGCAGCCGCTGATGAAGGCCCTGGGCCTGACCCACGGCGGCTTCTACGCCCACTTCAAGTCCAAGGACGAGCTGGTGGAGACCGCCCTGCGCCATGCCGTGCAGGACCTTGCCAACAACACCGAGCAGCAGGCCGAGAAGTCCGAGGCGCCGCTGCCGCGCTTTATCGCCAGCTACCTGTCCAGCGCGCACCGCGCCAACCCCGGCGCCGGCTGCCCGCTGCCGACCATGTCGGCCGAGCTGGGCCAGCGCGGCGAGGCCAGCGAGATCACCGACGCGCTGATCCGCAATCGCCTGGCGCTGATCGAAGACAACCTCAAAGGCGACGACGCCGCCGAGCAGAGCGTGCTGCTGCTCTCGGCCATGGTCGGCGCCCTGCTGCTGTCGCGCAGCGTCAAGGACCCCGAGCTGTCCGACCGCCTGCTGAAGACCACCCGCCGCCTGCTGATCGAGCAGGCGCAGGACGCCCAGCAACAATAGGGGCGCCTGACCGGCGCCCCGCACGCTTATTTGTAGCGCGCCGCCGCCTGGCTGTGCGACAGGTTCGGCCCCAGCGCCGCGCGGGCGGCGACGAAGGCGTCCCAGTCGGCGGCATCCGGCAGCGAGGGGATGGTCACCAGCTCGCCCTGATCGAAACCGGCCAGCGCCGCGTCGACCATCTCGCCCACCTCCATGATCATCGACGGCGGCAGCGCCGAGGCATCGGTGCCGCTGCGCTCCCAGATCTCAGTGCGGGTCACCCCCGGCAGCACCGCTTGCAGCTGAACGCCCGAGCCGCGCAGTTCGCCGGCCAGGGTCTGGGTCAGGCTCAGCACATAGGCCTTGGTGGCGCTGTACACGGCGTTGAACATCTCCGGCGCCAGCGCCACCACCGAGCCGATATTGACGATGGCGCCACGCCCGGCCTGGCCGAAGTTGGCGGCCGCGGCGGCGGCCAGATGGGTCAGGGCCACCACGTTGAGCTGGATCATCGCGTCCACCTGTTCCAGGTCGGCGCCGGACAGCGGCCCGTTCATCGCCACCCCGGCATTGTTCACCAGCAGGCCGATGCGCGCGTCCTCGCGCAGGCGCTGCGCCACCTTGCGCACGTCGGCCGGCACGGTCAGGTCAGCCGGCATCACCTCGACGGCGACGCCGTACTCGCCGCCCAGGCGCTCGGCCAGGGCCTGCAGGCGCTGGGCGTCGCGCGCCACCAGCAGCAGGTCGTGACCACGCCGAGCCAGACGCTCGGCATAGGTGGCACCGATGCCGGAAGAGGCGCCGGTGATCAGGGCGGTGGCGGGTTTGCTTGCAGAGTTCATAGCGTTCTCCATGAAGAGGTTTGAGCGGGCCAGTTAGATTACAACCATAATCTTAATCGCCTATATGAACCTCGCCATACTGCTCGTCAATGGCCTTTCCACTCCAGCCGACCAATGACCGCCACGGCCGTGCGCACCAACTTATGGCCGTTTCTGTCCCAGCGGTCAGCAAAAGGTGCACGAACGGCCGCCATCCTGCGCCGAAATGCAAGCCATCCGATTGATTTGCAAGGTCTATCGCCAATCACGAGAATTGGCGCCGTTTTTGCTCTAGCTGCACCAGCCTGACCAATCAGACAGGTTTACAACCATAACGACACGCTACACACCAGGAGCCTTCATGAACCGCACCCTTTCTTCGCTGATCCTCGCCGGCGGCCTGCTGGCAGGCGGCCAGGCCGTCGCCGGCGACCTGCTGCACTGGCAGGACAACAGCCTGACCTACCTCTACGGCCACGACTTCAAGATCGACCCGGAAATCCAGCAGACCGTCACCTTCGAGCACGCCAGCGGCTGGAGCTTCGGCGACCTGTTCATCTTCGTCGACGCGATCAAGTACAACACCGACGCCCGCAACGGCGCCGGCGACGGCCATACCTTCTACGGCGAGTTCAGCCCGCGCTTCTCCCTGGGCAAGCTCAGCGGCGCCGACCTGTCGTTCGGCCCGCTCAAGGACGTGCTGATCGCCACCACCTACGAGTTCGGCGAGGACGACGTCGAGTCCTACCTGATCGGTCCGGGCTTCGACCTGGCCATCCCCGGCTTCGACTACTTCCAGCTCAACACCTACCTGCGCACCACCGATGGCAGCCGCCCCGGCGACAACGTCTGGCAGATCACCCCGGTGTGGAGCTACACCATCCCGGTCGGCGAGTCCGACATCCTCATCGACGGTTTCATGGACTGGGTGGTGGACAACGACGAGAACAGCCGCGGCGCCTACCACGCCAACCTGCACTTCAACCCGCAGATCAAGTACGACCTGGGCAAGGCGCTGAAGTGGGGCGAGAAGCAGCTGTACGTCGGCCTCGAGTACGACTACTGGAAGAACAAGTACGGCATCAAGGACGGCGGCTTCGTCAGCGCCAACTTCGTCGGCCCGACCGACCAGAACACCGCCAGCCTGCTGGTCAAGGCGCACTTCTAAGCACCACCGAGGACTGGGCAACGTCGCTTGCGAGTGCCAGCATGCTCTGGTCACCTTCGGGAGCGGCGCCATGCCCGAGTTCATCGCCAGCCACACCGCCGAACGGCTGCAGGCCCTGCACCAGCAGGGCTTCGTCCTGCTGCCCGGGGTGCTGGATGCGCCGCGCATCGCCGCGCTGCGCACCGCCATCGATGCCCTGCGTCCCATCCACTGGGACTACCAGGGCAGCCTCGACCACTACAAGTGCCTGTTCAACCGCGACCCGTTCTGGCTGCCCTACCTCGACCTGCCGCAGGTGATCGAGCTGGCCGAAGCGGCGCTGGGCGAGGATTGCCACGTGATCGGCCAGACCGCCTGGCGCTGCCACCCCGGCTTCGTCGGCAGCGAGCTGCACCTGGATCATCTGCCGATGGCGCTGCCGCCGAGCCTGCTGGACGATCCCGCCTTCGAGCTGCCGATGCAGATCTGCACCGCCCAGCTCTATCTCGACGACATCGACGCCGAGCTGGCCCCGACCCGGGTCATCCCCGGCAGCCACCGCGCCGGCCGGCCGCCCG
>NZ_AVOF01000283.1:0-4116 GCF_000465935.2 Pseudomonas sp. EGD-AK9 | reverse complement strand
CTGCCGGCGCGCGGCGGCGGCCTGCTCGATGCCCTGCACCGCGTCGGCAGGATGGGCGGCCAGCAGGGCGGCCGCCTGGTCGTTGGTCGGTGGGGTCATGTTCGCCTCCTGGTCTGCGACGGCCGCTTGCTGCTGGGTCAGCGCCGGCAGGGCCATCAACTGGTCGGGCGCGTAGTTGTTCAGCTCGTCCAGGCTGCGAACCTGGTGGGGTTCACCGTCCTGGTCGTGGAACGCAAAGATGCGCTGGCCGTCGCTCCACCTGGCTTCGGCGTCGATGCTCGACACGATCTGTTCGCCGTGCTGCTGGAGCTGCTGCGCGAGGTGGAGCTGTTCGGCCATGTTGGCGAACTCTTGCGCCAAGCCCTTGCGCTCCAGGTAGGCGTTGTCGGTGTCGGTGTGGCTCGGGTCGATGCCGAACACCGGCGACAGCCGGTCATGCGCGACCGCGTAGAACTGCTCGGGATCGGTGCCGGTGATGCTGCCCACGGTTTCGAGGCCACGGCTGCGCAAGGCGTCTTCCAGGGTGTCGCCCTGGAATGCCTGGTAGTGGCTGAAAGACACGTCCGGGTTGTCCAGGACTTCGGCAATGTCCACGGCCAGGGCCTGGGCCACGGCTTCGTCCTGGGCCTGGCTCTGCTGCTGGTCTTGCTCCTGAACCTGCTTCTGCTCGAAGGCCAGCACGTAGTCGTGAATCTTCTCGGCATCGGCGGCCGCGCGGAACACCTCCAGCGGCTCGTCTTGCAGCGCCTTGATCCACGAACCCACATAGGCGGCGTGCTGGCCCGGATCGTGGCCGATGCCCAGCTCGTCGCCGACGATCATGGAAGCGATTTCGGCGCGCAGCTCTTCCTTGGCGTACCCCTCGCTCCCGAACGGGTGCGCCAGGTCGCGGTCAAGGCGCGAAGCGTGGCCCGTCCAGTGGCCCAGCTCGTGCAGCGCGGTCGCGTAGTAGCGGTCGGAGCTGGGGAACTGGCCGCGCTCCGGCAGGGTGATGCTGTCGGTCGAAGGGCGGTAGAACGCCCGATCACCGGCGGCGTGGGTGATCGTCGCGCCCGAGGCTTTCAGGATGTGCTCGGCGCGCTCGACGGCGTTCCAAGTCTGTTCCTTCTTCGGCTGGAGCGGCGGCAGGCCGTCGATCTGCTCGCCGTTGAACACGGTCGCAAAGAACACGCGCGGCCGCTCCAGCATGACGGTTTCCTTGACCGGCTGGCCCTTCGCATCGAGGACGGGCCGGCCGCTGTCGTCCAGCTTGTCTTGCTCTTCGCTGAACTTCCAGTATTGAACCGGCGTGCCTTTCTCGCCCTTGCGAACCTGCGCGCCCACGGCGGCGGCCTGCTTGTAGGTCATCCAGCGCGCATCGCTGCGGCCCTGGGCCATCAGGTGGATGGCGTTGATCCCTTTGTACCGCTTGCCGGTGGTCGGGTTCATCGGCAGGTAGGCGTTGGGTTCGCCCGGCTCCCACGGCTTTTGCCACGGTGCGGTGCCGGCCTTGAGCTGCTCGATCAGCTTTTCGGCCACGACTTCGTGAAACGGCTTCTTCGGCTCCATGTTCTCGTCCCTTCGGAATAGCTCGTTGAACTGAGGGAAGTTCTGCTGTGTCCGGGAACGGTCGCGCAGGCCCTGGGCGACCATGCACACGATGTTGTGCAGGTCGTCGGCCTGCATGGGCCGCACGCGGGCGATGCAGGTTTCCGTGAATGACTGTTGGCCGCGCTGCTGCACCTGGTCGGCGACCTGGTGCTGGCTCGGCTCGATGCCCTCGCAGTGCAGGGCAAACACTTCCTCGGCGCGCACGTCCAGGGACTGGCCGGCATAGCGCCGGTTCACGTCATCCCATAGCGGCTTGAGGGTGGGTTCGTTGCGGGCGGCCGCCAGGCCGTCCAGCAAGGCGCGCTTCTCGCCCGGCGCGAAGGTGTTGGCCCCGTAGTGGCCTAGCACCTCGTGCCGCAGCGTCATCAGTAGGTCGCCGGCGCTCTCGACGTTCTGCAAGGGCACGTCCACGCGGCCACGGTAGGCGCGGCCGGCGTGCAGCGTCTCCTTGGGCACGTAGCCGCCCTTCATGTCGGCCGGCACCTCGGCCGCTCGCGGCCCGTACAGCTCGGCCGCGTCCTCGCGGAACTTGTAGGCCAGCTCCAGCGCGCCGGGGTAGTCGCGGACGAAAGCCCGCGTCACCCCTTGCGCCTCGGCTTTCGTGATCGGCATGGGTCAGCCCTCCGACGCCTTGCGCGCGGCGGCCTGGGCAACCGTCTCGCCGGGCCGCAGGTCGTACAGCTCGCGGGCGTTCGTGGTGGTGATGAACGGCGGGATGTCGGCGCTCGGGCCTTCGTCGTCCAGGAATGCCGGCTCCAGCGCGCCATCGACTTCCACCAGGTCGTCGCCGCTCGCGGCGGCGTCCTGCTCGGACAGCGCGTCCTCCACGAACGCGCCCACGCGCTCGGCTTCGTCGGGGTCGAACTCGACCTGGAAGCCGGGCGTCAGCGCGTCGGCCATCTTCTCGCGCACGGCCTCGCGGCCGGCGGCGTCGTCGTCAACCGGCGGCAGGACGGCCAGCGGCTCGTCGTGGGCGGCGGTGTTGGTGGTGGTTTGCTCGTTCATGGTCGATCTCCTTCGCTGTGGTCATTCGGATGCCGGGCCGTTGCGGCCCTTGCTGTAGTCGGGCCGACCCTTGAGGTCGGGGTAGGTCTGCTTGCATGTGGGGAAGTTGCTGCAACCCCACCAGAATTGCCCCTTCTTCTTGCTCGGCCGGCGCGACAAGCCGCTGCCGCAGGCCATGCACTTGTGAAGGGATGACACCGGCGCGGCTTCCTTGCCGCCGGCGATGGTCACGGCTCCGCTGTTGGCCTTCGCCACCTGGTCGCGGATGAACGTCTCTTGCTTCGTGATGAAGGCGTCCAGGGCGGCCGTGCCCTGCTCGACGCCTTTCAGCATCCGCTCGTAGAGCGCGGTCAGCACCGGGCTTTTCACAACCTCGGGCAGCGCGTCGATGACGCTGCGGCCGAGGGTCGTGCTGATGATCTGCTTGCCTTTGACGGCCAGGAACTCGCGCCGCTTCAACTCGGAAATGATCGACGCACGGGTGGCCGACGTGCCGATGCCGTCGCCCTCGCGCAGCATCTTCTTGTGCTCGGCATCGCTGACGAACTTGTGGATGTTCTCCATCGCGCGGATCAGCGTGCCCTCGGTAAAGCGCGCTGGCGGCTTCGTCTTGGCGTCCTTGCGGGTGGCGGCCGTGCAGGTCACGGCGTCGCCCTGGGCCATCGACGGCAGGGCCTGCGTGCCGCTGTCGTCGTCCTCGTCCTTCTCGCCTTCCTCGTCGGCCTGGCTGTACACGTCACGCCAGCCGTTGCGCGTGACTACCTTGCCGCTCGCGGCGAAGTTCTCGCCCGCGATCTCGACGCCCACGGTGGTCTGCATGTACTCGTGCAGCGGGTAGAACTGCGCCAGGTAGGCGCGCACGATCAGGTCGTAGATGTTGCGCTCGCGCTCGCTGAGGGCGGCCTTGCTGCCCTTCTGCATGGTCGGCACGATGCCGTGGTGCGCGGTGATCTTCGAGTCGTCCCACGTCTTGGACTTGATACGCGGATCGGCACCATCGACCAGGCCGGCCAGTTCGGGGTTGACGTGCTTGATCGCCTCCAGCACGCGCGGCGCGTCGGCGTGCTGCGACTCCGGCAGGTAGGCGCAGTCGGTGCGCGGGTACGAGGTCAGCTTGTGCGTCTCGTAGAGCGCCTGGCAGGTGTTCAGCACGTCCTCGGCGCTGTAGCCGAACTTGGCCGAGGCCAGTGCCGTAATGTCGGACAGGGCGAAGGCCAGCGGCTGGTTCTGCTTCTTGGCCTCCTGTTTGTACGCGGCGATGGTGCCCGGCTGGCCCTTGACGGCGGCCACCAGGGCGTCGGCGACGGCGGTATCGACAAGGCGGCCTTCGCTGTCCAGACCGGCTTGATCCTCCTTCGCCTTCCATGCGGCGGCGAAGCTGCCGCCGGCGTGCTGCACCACCGCCCGGATGGTGTGGTACGGCACGGCCTTGAATGCCTCGATCTCGCGGTCGCGGGCGACCACGAGGGCCAGCGTCGGCGTCTGCACGCGGCCCACGGTCAGCAGGGCGCGCGAGCCGCC
>NZ_AVOF01000282.1:0-4161 GCF_000465935.2 Pseudomonas sp. EGD-AK9 | reverse complement strand
GTTCGGCGGCCTCGCGGCTGACCGCGCCGACGCCCTTCATGCGCGCCTCGACGGCCCGCGCCACCTCGGCGTACACCGGCTTGCGCTTGCCATCCAGGGCGAGCTTGGCGCGCAGCGCCTCGCCGAGTTTCGCCGGTGCGGTGTCGGCCTCGCCGGTATAGGGCACCAGGCCGTCGATCAGGGCCAGGCGGGCGATGCGCTCGGGCATGGCGGCGGCCAGCAGCACCGCGGTGATCGCGCCCATGGAGTGACCGAGGATGGAAAAGCGCTGCCAACCGAACTGCTCGGCCACCTGCAGCACGTCGTAGGCGTAATCCCACAGGGCGTAGCCGGCGCCCGCCGGGCGGTGTTCGGAATGGCCGTGGCCGGCGAAATCCAGGGCGACGATGCGCAGTCCGTCCAGCTTCGGCGCCAGGCGGGCGAAGCTGGCGGCGTTGTCCAGCCAGCCGTGCAAGGCCAGCACCGGCATGCCGTCCTCGGGGCCGTAGAGATGGGCGGCCAGCTCGATATGCGGCAGGCTCAGGCGGACTTCTTCGAAACAGGCGCTCATGCGGACTCCTCAAGCGAGCCGGCCCAACGGGCGAACAGCTGGCGCAGCAGCTCGGCGGTGGCCTGCGGGCGCTCCAGCGGGAACATATGGCCGCCCGGCAGGCTCAAGTATTCGCCGCGCGGCATGCGCCGCAGCAGGCGGGCGTGATGCGGCAGCACCACCCTGCTGTGGCGGCCGCGGACCATGGCCAGCGGCACCGCCAGCTGCTGCGGGCGACCCGGTGCGGTGTGCGGCACGCTGCGGTAGATGCTGATCTCGGTGGCCGGATCGAACTTCAGGCGCAGGCCCTGCCCCGCCGGCTGCAGGCCATGGCGCACGTAGGCGTCCAGGCATTCGGGATCGAAGCGGCGGAACAGGCTCTTCGCGGCGAAGTAGTCGCGCGCCTCGGCCGGGTCGGCGAAGGCCTCGCGCCGGCCCAGGGTACGCCCGGCCGGGGTGATGCGGTCGATGAAGCCGAAGCGCTTGGCGGCGCGGATCACCATGCGGTCGGCCAGGGTCAGCAGCGGCGAGTCGAGCATCACCACGCCGCGGTACAGCTCCGGCCTGAGCAACGCGGCGTGATAATGCAGCACGCCGCCAAGGGAATGGCCGACGCCCCAGACCGGCTCGTCGCCGCCTTCCAGGTGATGGATCAGCTCGGCGACCAGGTTGGCCCAGTTGTCGTCCACCGGAAAGCGCGGATCGTGGCCGTGCTGCTGCAGGTGGCGCACCCGGTAGTCCGGCGCCAGGGCGGCGAACAGCTTGGCGTAGGTGGCCGAGGGAAAACCGTTGGCGTGGGCGAAGAAGATCGGCTGCGGCATGCGCGGCGCTCGCGAAATGAACACCGGGCGATTTTCCGGCAGCCCCGCCGCCGCGGCAATGACCGTAACCGCCATTGATGGCGGCGCTATGGCCAGAACTATCGGCGGCGCCCGCTCATATCTTCGGCCGTTGCTCGCCCAACGGCACAATCGCCATGGTCAGGCGCGAGATGCAGCTGGGCTTGCCGTCGTCGCCGCTCAGGCGGATGTCCCAGACATGGGTGGTGCGGCCCAGATGCACCGGCCGCGCCACGGCATGCACCCGCCCTGCGCGCAGGCCGCGCAGGTGGTTGGCGTTGACCTCCAGGCCGACGCAGTAGAAGCGGCTGCTGTCGATGCACAGGTAGCTGGCCATGGAGCCGAGGGTCTCGGCCAGCACCACCGAGGCGCCGCCGTGCAGCAGGCCGTAGGGTTGATGGGTACGCGCATCGACCGCCATGCTGGCGCTGAGCGAATCGTCGTCGAAGGACTCGAAGCGGATGCCCAGCAACTCACCGATGGTGTGTTTCTGCAAGGCGTTGAGTGCATCGAGATCGGGGGCTTGTCGCCACAGGCTCATGGGGCATTCCTTAAGCTGTCGGGAAACCGGGCCGACGCCGCCGGCCCGCTCACACTCACTCGTGCCAGAGCACTGCTTCGCTGCGCTGCTGCCACTCGGCGAAGCGCGCGCCGTAGGCGCCCTCGACCACGTTGCGCTTGATCTTCAGGGTCGGCGTGAGGAAGCCGTTCTCCACCGCCCAGACCTCCTTGACCAGCACTAACCCCTGCAGCCGCTCATGCTGGTCGAGACGCCGGTTGACCTCCTCGAGCAGTGCCTTGAGGCTGCTTTCCAGCGCGCCGCGGCTGTCGTTGGCGGCCTCCTGGCGGCCCGCCTCGGACAATACGCAGAGCGCCAGGGGTTGCGCCAGGCCGTCGCCGACCACGCAGACCTGCTCGATGCGCGAATGCTCGCCGAGACGGTTCTCGATGGGCGCCGGCGCCACGTACTTGCCCTTGCTGGTCTTGAAGATCTCCTTGATCCGCCCGGTCAGGCGCAGGTTGCCCTCGGCGTCCTGCTCGCCCTTGTCGCCAGTGCGCAGGAAACCGTCTTCGGTGAGGGTCTCGGCGGTCTTGACCGGGTCCTTGTAGTAGCCCTGCATGGTGGCGCCGCTGCGCACCTGCACCTCGCCGTCCTCGGCGATGCGCACCTCCACGCCGGGGCTGTTCTGGCCGATCCAGCCCTGCTTGAACTTGCCCGGCCGGCACACGTGGGAGTAGCCGCAGTTCTCGGTCATGCCGTAGACCTCCTGGATTTCCAGGCCCAGGCGGCGATACCAGTTGAGCAGCGCCTCGGGCACCGGCGCGGCGCCGGACAGCGCGTAGCGCACGGAGTCCAGGCCGAGCCCGGCAAGCACTTTCCTGCCGACCAGGCGGCCGATCAGCGGCAGTTTCAGCAGGCGGTCGAGCTTGTGCGCCGGCATCTTGGCGTACACGCCCATCTGGAACTTGGTCCAGATGCGCGGCACGCCGAACATCACCGTCGGCCGTGCGCGCTTGAGGTCGTCGAGGAAGGTGTCCAGGCTCTCGGCGAAGAAGATCGTCTGCCCGGCGTAGATCGATGCCAGCTCGACGAACATCCGCTCGGCCACGTGACACAGTGGCAGGTAGGACAGCAGGCGGTCGTCCTCGCCGACGCCGAACAGCTCGATGGCATTGCTGGCGGCGAAGCCGAAATTGCCGAACTGGTGCATCACCCCCTTGGGCGTGCCGGTGGTGCCGGAGGTATAGATGATGGTGGCCAGCTGGTTGGCCGCGGGCTTGGGATCGTCCTGGATCGGTGCGCAGCGCTGCAGGTCGTCCCAGCTGTAGTCGAACTCGCCCGGCGGGTGCAGCGGCAGGCTGACGGTCGGCAGCCCGGCGGGCAGCCCCGGCGCCATGGCCGGCCAGTCGTCGAGCTTGCCGATCAGGGCCAGCGCCGCTTCGGAATGCTCCAGCACCTGGCGCATCGACTCGGCGGTGAGGTTGGGGTACAGCGGCACCGAGACGTGCCCGGCCATCCAGATCGCCAGGTCGGCGACTATCCAGTGCGCGCAGTTCTTCGACACGATGGCGATGCGGCTGCCCGGTGCCAGTTCGCGGCTGCGCAACCAGTGGGCGGCGCGCCGCGCCTGTTCGCCCACCTCGGCCCAGCTCAGCTCCAGCAGCTGGCCGCCGCCGAGAGGCTGGACCATGTAGCGTTTGTTCGGGTGCTTTGCTTCACGCTCGTAGAACAGCTCGAGCGGCAGACGGATCGCATCGGCCACAGGGCTTCCTCCTTGTTGTTTTTATGGGGGTCAACCAAGCACTTGCTTGGTCGACTATTCCACGCAGACAAGGACGGCGCAAGTTAAGAAATGTTTCCCCGGTCGCCCGGCTAGCCGGCTACAACCGCGTGTCGCGAGATCAATGCGGATGGATCAGCGCCAGCAGCTCCATCAGCCCGGCCGCCGGCAGATCGCCGTCGAGTTCGGCCAGGCTGGCGGTGCGCATCGGCAGCGGCTCCTGGCGATTGCCATGCACCAGCAGGCCGCCGAGGGCGCCGATCAGCGGCTGGTGGCTGACCAGCAGCATCTCCGCGCCTTCGCGCTCGTCGAGGTACTTGAGCACCTCGCGCGGGTCGCTGTCCGGTGTCAGCCAGGGCACGGTGCCCACCGCGCCGGCGAAACCCAGCGCACCGCGCACCAGTTCCGCGGTCTGCTGGGCGCGCACGTAGGGGCTGGCGAGAATCGCCGTGAGCGGCCGTCCGGCCAGTTGCGCGGCGGCCTGCAGCACCTCCTTGCGGCCGCGGGCGGT
>NZ_AVOF01000281.1:0-4197 GCF_000465935.2 Pseudomonas sp. EGD-AK9 | reverse complement strand
AACGCGCCCTGCCGCGGCTGATCCTGGCCGCCGCCGAGTGCGCCGAACCGGTCAGCGAGACCCGTCACGAGGCGCGCCCGGTGGAACTGGCCGCGCCGGTCGCACACAGCCTGACGCGCCTGCAGGACCTCGGCCCGGTGGCCGTGGACCCGGCGCAGATCCCCATGGCCGAGGCCGAGTTCATCCTCTCCGGCGGCAACGGGGTGAAGGACTGGGAGCTGTTCCACCAGGCCGCCGTCGCCCTCGGCGCCACCGAAGGCGCCTCGCGGGTGGCGGTGGACGACGGCTTTATGCCGCGCAACCGCCAGGTCGGCGCCACCGGCACCTGGGTCACCGCGCGGGTCTATATGGCCGTGGGCATCTCCGGGGCCATCCAGCACCTGCAGGGCATCGGCGCCTGCGACAAGGTGGTGGCGGTGAACCTGGACCCCGGCTGCGACATGATCAAGCGCGCCGACCTGTCGGTGATCGGCGATTCGGCGGCGATTCTCAAGGCGCTGCTCGAGCGGGTCGCCGCCTGGCGCCAGGAAGGCAAACGTGATGCGGCGTAGCCCGGATGACATCCGGGGTCACCACCATCTTTCCCGGATTGCATCCGGGCTACGGGGACAACATGACTGATCTGAATATCGTTGCCCTGGTCTCGCTCGGCGCCCACCCGACCTCCGGTCGTCCGCGCCGCGCCGAACAGGATTCCCGCGCGGTGGAACTGGGCCTGCGCCTGGCCGGGCAGCAGCTGCAGCTGCTGCATGCCGGCGACCCGCAGGCCGAGGCGCTGCGCGGCTACCTGGGCATGGGCCTGGAGCAGCTCGACGTGCTCGAACAGCCCGACGGCGCCGACGCCCTGCCGCTGCTGGTGGATTACCTGCAGGGCAGCCGTGTGCAGCTGGTGCTCACCGGTAGCCAGGCGGAAACCGGCGAGGGCTCGGGCATGCTGCCCTTCCTCCTGGCCGAGCGTCTGGGCTGGCCGATGCTGGTCGGCCTGGCCGAGGTGGAAAAGGTCGAGAACGGCGTGGCCCAGGTGCTGCAAGCCCTGCCACGCGGCCAGCGACGCCGGCTCAAGGTGCGCCTGCCCTGCGTCGCCAGCGTCGACAACGCCGCCCCGGTGGCCCGGCAGAGCGCCTTCGGCCCGGCCCGGCGCGGCCTGATCGAAGCCCATGAAGTCGCGGTGGTGGACGACCCGCTGCTGGCCGAAGCCAGTCTGCAGCCGGCCAAGCCGCGCCCGAAGCGGCTCAAGGTGATCAAGGCCAAGAGCGGCGCCGAGCGGATGAAGGCGGCCACCGCCAAGGCCAGCGGCGGTGGCGGCCAGGTGCTCAAGGATGTCTCGCCGCAGGACGGCGCCGAGGCTATCTTCAAACTACTTATCGAGGAAGGCGTCCTACGTTGACGCCCCAAGCCCAGGAGCCACGACCATGATGCATGCCGACCTGATCGACCAGGAAGACTTCCGCGAACGCCTGGTGGCCCTGGGCCTGAGCATTCCCGCCGGCGCCAGCGCCGAGCAGGCCTGCGAGCTGGCCGTCAGCGGCCTCAGCCCGGAACGCGCCGTGGCCCTGCGCCGCCTGGTGGAGGAACTGCTCGGCGGCAGCGCCACCCTGCTGCCCAACGTGCGCGAGGCGATCAGCCGCCATCTGCTGCCGGCGCTGGTGCCGAAGCCGGCTTCGGCTTGATCGATCCCGCGGCGCACCCTCCGCGCGGAGGGTGCGCCGTAGGGTGGGCTTCAGCCCACCAAGGCATATGTGGATGGGGTCAACCAAAATCCACAAGGGTGACAGTCAAGCCTGAGGGCCACAGGGCGGTGGGCTAAAGCCCACCCTACACCCGGCTCAGACGGCTTTAGCCGCGACGCCAAATAAAACGGGGCGCCACTGGCGCCCCGTTGACCTTGCCGCACCGTCTTACAGCAGGCGCACGCTGGCGAAGGTCGACTCGCCCTGGGCGCGGTTGAGCGCCAGCCCGGCGCTGGAATTGCCCTGCTGCTCGGGGATCGGCAGCAGCATCACCAGGTTGGCGCCCTGCTGGCCGGCACGCTCGTCGCGCGGCGGAATGCCGAAGTATTCGCGGTAACACTTGGAGAAGTGCGGGGTGGAGACGAAGCCGCACACCGAGGCCACCTCGATGATCGACATGCTGGTCTGCTTGAGCAGCTGGCGCGCACGGATCAGGCGCAGCTTGAGGTAATAGCGCGACGGCGAGCAGTGCAGGTACTTCTGGAACAGGCGCTCGAGCTGACGCCGCGAGATGTCGACGAAGCAGGCCAGTTCGTCGAGGTCGATGGGCTCCTCCAGGTTGGCCTCCATCAGCGCGACGATTTCCTGCAGCTTGGGCTGGTTGCTGCCGAGCATGTGCTTGAGCGGCACGCGCTGGTGATCCTGCTCGTTGCGGATGCGCTCGTAGATGAACATCTCGGAGATGCCAGCCGCCAGTTCGCGGCCATGCTGCTGGCCGATCAGGTGCAGCATCATGTCCATCGGCGCGGTGCCGCCGGACGAGGTATTGCGGTTGCGGTCGATGGAGAACAGGCGGGTGGTGATGGCGGCGCGGGGGAAGGCTTCCTGCATCGAGGCCAGGCATTCCCAGTGCACGCTGCAGTCATAGCCGTCGAGCAGACCGGCCTTGGCCAGCGCCCAGCTGCCGGTGCACACCGCGCCGAGCTGGCGGCCCTGGCGCGCCTGCTTCTGCAGCCAGCAGATGTGCTCGCGCCTGACGCTGTGCTGGATGTCGATGCCGCCGCAAACGATCACCGCGTCCAGCGCCGGCGCGTTGTCCAGCGCCGCGTCCGGGGTGATCTTCAGGCCGTCGCTGGCGCTGACCGGCTGGCCGTCGTGGGTCAGGGTGTGCCAGCGGTACAGCTCCTTGCCGGACAGCTGGTTGGCCATGCGCAGGGGTTCCACTGCCGAGGCGAGGGAGATCAGGGTGAAGTTGTCCAGCAGCAGGAAGCCGATGGACTGGGCGACACGGTTCTGGGGCTGGGCCCCCGGGGGGAACTGCGACATCGATGAAACCCTCACGCTAAGCACGGTGAGAAGCCCGACTGAGCGAGCTTCCATTGTTGTTATGACGCTGGTCGTAGGAACCAGTCAGCTATCCATGCTTAGGCAAAGAGCATGCCTAAATTGATTGAGCGTTCAATAAAAATATCGCCGTCGATGCAGGGCGCATCCGGCGGGCTTTTCCAGGCTGTCGACGAACCTCCTGAACAGGCTCGCAGGCCCCTTGGCACGGGGCCTTGAGCATTTCGGTAGCACTCTGCGTGGCGAGCGCTACGCCAGGCCCTGGCCGGTGTAACGGCCAGGCGGTAACAGCAGAGACCAGTAGGTCACTTTTCAGCCATTTCCGCAATGACCGTTCGCACCAAAAGCCGGCACCGCGACTCGCCAACCCCTGGCCGGCGCACCAGCACGGTTCAGCATTCGATGGCGCTGACCGCCAGGCCGCCACGCGAGGTTTCCTTGTACTTGTCGTGCATGTCGGCGCCGGTGTCACGCATGGTGCGGATCACCCGGTCCAGCGAGATGTGGTGCTCGCCGTCGCCGCGCAGGGCCATCTGCGCCGCGTTGATCGCCTTCACCGCGGCGATCGCGTTGCGCTCGATGCACGGCACCTGCACCAGCCCGCCGACCGGGTCGCAGGTCAGCCCCAGGTTGTGCTCCAGGCCGATCTCGGCGGCGTTCTCCAGCTGCTCGGGGCTGGCGCCGAGCACTTCGGCCAGGCCGGCGGCGGCCATGGCGCAGGCCGAGCCCACCTCGCCCTGGCAGCCGACTTCGGCGCCGGAGATCGAGGCGTTCTTCTTGCACAGGATGCCCACCGCGGCCGCGGCCAGCAGGAAGTCGACCACGTCGGCGTCGTTGGCATCCGGGTTGAAGCGCATGTAGTAGTGCAGCACCGCCGGGATGATCCCCGCCGCGCCGTTGGTCGGTGCGGTGACCATGCGCCCGCCGGCGGCGTTTTCCTCGTTGACCGCCAGGGCGTAGAGGTTGACCCATTCCATGGCGCTCATGGTGCTGCCGATCACGTTGGGCTTGCCCAGCTCCTGCAGGCTGCGGTGCAGCTTGGCCGCGCGCCGGCGCACATTCAGCCCGCCGGGGAGGATGCCCTCCTCGCGCAGGCCGTTGGCCACGCAGTCCTGCATGGCCTGCCACAGCCCGAGCAGGCCGGCGCGGATCTCGGCCTCGCTGCGCCAGGCCTTTTCGTTGG
>NZ_AVOF01000280.1:0-4201 GCF_000465935.2 Pseudomonas sp. EGD-AK9 | reverse complement strand
GTGGCTCTCGCTGGAGCGGCGCATGCACTGCGCGGACGGCCTGTGCGGCCACTGCTATCTCGGCTCCAGCTATGTCTGCCGGGACGGGCCGACCTACCGCTACGACCACTTCCTGCGGCTGCAGAACCAGGGCGGTGCGCGGCCCCAGGTAGCGGAACACAACTTCTGCTGACTTTCACCGTCGAGGGCCGGCCATGCGTCCAGCGATCATCCATAAACCTGCCGCTCCCTCGGTCACGCCCAACTGGGACGATAGCGCTGCAGCCCGTGCCGCCTTCTCCTGGCAGGCTCAGGCCGGCGAGCTCAGCGGCCTGCCCGGCGGCGGCCTGAACCTGGCCTACGAGGCGGTCGACCGCCACGCCCAGGGGCCGCGCCGGCAGCATGTCGCCCTGCGCATCCTCGACCGCAACGGCGGCCGCTGCGACATCAGCTACGCGCGCCTGAGCAGCCTGAGCAACCGCTTTGCCAACCTGCTCAAGAGTCTTGGCGTGCAACCCGGGGAACGTCTGTTCGTGCTTTGCGGGCGCGGCCTGGAGCTTTATCTCGGGGTACTCGGCGGGCTCAAGCTGGGCTGCGTGGTTTCGCCACTGTTTTCCGCCTTCGGCCCGGAACCGATCGAGACCCGCCTGCGCATCGGCGAAGGCAGCGTGTTGCTGACCAGCGAAGCGCTGTACCGGCGCAAGGTGGCGGGTATCCGCGAGCGCCTGCCGCAGCTCAGGCATGTGTTGCTGTACGAGGACAATGGCGGCGCGGTGGATACTCCGCCGGGCACCCTGAGCCTGCCACAACTGCTGGCCGAGGCGAGCGACGACTTTGCCATTGCGCCGACCACTGCCGACACGCCCGCGCTGCTGCACTTCACCAGCGGCACCACCGGCACACCGAAGGGTGCGCTGCACGTGCATGGCGCGGCGCTGACCCACCTGGTCACCGGCAAGTACGCCCTCGACCTACATCCCGAAGACATCTACTGGTGCAGCGCCGACCCCGGCTGGGTCACCGGCACCTCCTACGGCATCCTCGCGCCCTTGCTGCTCGGCGTCACCAGCGTGGTCGACAGTGGCGAGTTCGATGCCGAACGCTGGTACCTCATCCTCGAGCGGCAACTGGTCAGCGTCTGGTACACCGCGCCCACGGCCATCCGCATGCTGATGAAGGCCGGCGCCGAGCTGGCCCGACAGCACCGTTTTCCCCGGTTGCGCTTCATCGCCAGCGTCGGCGAGCCGCTCAATCCCGAGGCGGTGTGGTGGGGCCAGGACGTGCTCGGCCTGCCGATCCACGACAACTGGTGGCAGACCGAGACCGGCGGGATCATGATCGCCAATACCCCGGCCATGCCGATCAAACCCGGCTCCATGGGCAAGCCGCTGCCCGGCGTGGAGGCGGCCATCGTCGCGCGCGACGAGCAGGGTGGGGTGGTCCTGCTGGGCGACGAGGCGGTCGGCGAGCTGGCCCTCAAGCAGCCCTGGCCGGCGCTGTTTCGTGGCTACCTGGGGCAGGAGGAGCGTTACCGCCGCTGCTTCGTCGGTGACTGGTACCTGAGCGGCGACCTGGCCCGGCGCGATGCCGACGGCTACTACTGGTTCGTCGGCCGCAGCGACGACGTGATCAAGTCGGCCGGCCACCTGATCGGCCCGTTCGAGGTGGAAAGCGCGCTGATGGAGCACCCGGCGGTGGCCGAGGCGGCGGTGATCGGCCTGCCCGACGCGCTGCTCGGCGAGACGGTCAAGGCCTTCGTCACCCTGAAGAGCGGAGTCGAGCCCAGTGCGGCGCTGCACGACGAGCTGCTCGGCCATGCGCGCAAGCGCCTGGGCGCCGCGGTGGCACCCAAGGCCCTGGAGTTCCTCGCCGACCTGCCGCATACCCGCAGCGGCAAGCTCATGCGCCGGCTGCTCAAGTCCCGCGAACTGGGCCTGCCGGAGGGCGACACCTCGACCCTGGAGAACCCGAGATGAGCGCGCCGCTGCCGTTTCCGCGCGAGTTCGCCCTGCGCCTGCTGCACGACATGCTGCGCATTCGCCGTCTGGAGGAGCGCGCCGCCGAGCTGTACGGCGCGGGCAAGATCCGCGGCTTCCTGCACCTGTACATCGGCGAGGAGGCGGTGGCGGTGGGTGCCCTGCATGCCCTGGCACCCGACGATGCGCTGGTGGCCACCTACCGCGAGCACGGCCACGCGCTGATCAAGGGTGTTTCCATGCAGGCGATCATGGCCGAGATGTACGGCAGGCAGGAGGGTTGCTCGCGCGGCCGCGGCGGTTCCATGCACCTGTTCGACGCCGCCACCCGCTTCTTCGGCGGCAACGCCATAGTCGCCGGCGGCTTGCCGCTGGCGGTCGGGCTGGCCCTGGCCGAACGGATGCAGGGCGGCTCGCGCCTCGTCGCCTGCTTCTTCGGCGAGGGCGCGATGGCCGAGGGGGCCTTCCACGAGGCGCTTAACCTGGCGGCGCTGTGGCGCCTGCCGGTGCTGTTCTGCTGCGAGAACAACCTGTACGCCATGGGCACCGCGCTGGCGCGTTCCGAGTCGCAGACCGACCTGTGCGCCAAGGCGGCCTCCTATCGGGTGCCGGCCCAGGCGGTGGACGGCATGGACGTGGTGGCGGTGCAGCAGGCCACTGCGGCGGCGGTACAGCAGGTGCGCGGCGACGCGGGGCCGTTCTTTCTCGAATTCCAGACCTATCGCTTCCGCGCCCACTCGATGTTCGACCCCGAGCTGTACCGCGACAAGGCCGAGATAGCCAAGTGGAAGGAGCGCGGGCCGATCCACAGCTACAGCGCCCACCTGAAGCAGTTGGGACTGCTCGATGAGGCGGGCTTCCAGGCCCTCGACGCCCAGGTGGAGGCTGAGGTGGAGGCGGCGGTGGCCTTCGCCGAGGCCGGCAGCCTGGAGCCGGCAGGCGATCTGCTGCGCGATGTCTACAGCCCGCAGGTGCGGCCATGAGCCGCCACCTCAGCTATCGCGAGGCGCTGCGCGAAGCCCTGCGCGAGGCGTTGCAGCGCGATCCGCGGGTGTTCCTGATGGGCGAGGACGTCGGCCGCTACGGCGGCAGCTATGCGGTGTCCAAGGACCTGCTGGAGGAGTTCGGCGCGGAGCGCATCCGCGACACGCCGCTGTCGGAGCTGGGCTTCGTCGGCGCCGGCATCGGCGCGGCGCTGGGCGGCATGCGGCCGATCGTCGAGGTGATGACGGTGAACTTCAGCCTGCTCGCCCTCGACCCGCTGATGAACACCGCGGCGACGTTGCGGCATATGTCCGGCGGTCAGTTCTCCGTGCCCCTGGTGCTGCGCATGGCCACCGGCGCCGGACGCCAGCTGGCGGCGCAGCACTCGCACAGCCTGGAAGGCTGGTATGCGCATATTCCCGGGCTGAAGATTCTCGCCCCGGCCACCCTGGAAGATGCCCGTGGCATGCTCTGGCCGGCGCTGCAGGACCCCGACCCGGTGCTGATCTTCGAGCACGCCCAACTCTACAACCTCGAAGGCGAACTGGAGGAGGGCGGCGAGGTGGACATCCGCAGCGCGCGGGTGCGCCGCGCCGGCAGCGATCTGAGCCTGGTCGCCTATGGCGGCACCCTCGGCAAGGCCCTGGCGGCGGCCGAACAACTGGCCGCCGAAGGCATCGCGGCCGAGGTCATCGATCTGCGCGTGCTGCGCCCGCTGGACGATGCGACTCTGCTGGCTTCCGTCTGCAAGACCCGGCGCCTGCTGGTGGTGGACGAGGGCTGGCGCAGCGGCGGCCTGGCCGCCGAGATCATCGCGCGCATCAGCGAGCAGGCCTTCTACGAGCTGGACGCGCCACCGGCCCGGGTGTGCAGCGCCGAGGTGCCGATTCCCTACGCCAAGCATCTGGAGGAGGCGGCACTGCCGCAGGTGCCGGCGATAGTGGCGGCGGCGCGGACGCTCTGCGCGGGAGGCGGGCAATGATCGAATTCAAACTGCCGTCGCTCGGTTCCGACATGGACGAGGGAACCCTGCTGGAGTGGACGGTGCAGCCCGGCGAGCGGGTTACGCGCGGCCAGGTGATAGCCGTGGTGGACACCGCCAAGGCGGCGGTGGAGGTGGAGTGCTGGCAGGAGGGGGAGGTCTTCGAGCTGCTGATCCAACCCGGCGCCAAGATCCCGGTGGGCACGCCTATCGCCACTCTGCTGGAGCCCGGCGAGAGCCCCGAGACTGCGCGGCGCAAGACGCCGAGCCCGCTGCACCC
>NZ_AVOF01000279.1:0-4227 GCF_000465935.2 Pseudomonas sp. EGD-AK9 | reverse complement strand
GACCTTCGGCACCAACGGCAGCCTCACCGCGCCGGTCGGCCCGGTGGCCGTCGGCTTCCCGCTGGCGGGCGTCGATCCGATGAACATCGCCATCGACTACAGCAACTCCAGCCAGTACGGCTCCGACTTCGTGGTCACCAGCAACCGCGCCAGCGGCTATGCGGCGGGCGAGCAGACCGGCCTGTCGGTGGAGAAGGACGGCATGGTCTACGCCAACTACAGCAACGGCCAGCGCATGCTGCAGGGCCAGGTGGCGCTGGCGACCTTCGCCAATGCCGGCGGCCTGAAGAACGTCAGCGGCACCGCCTGGGTGGAGAGCGCCGAGTCCGGCGCGGCGCTGATCGGCGTGCCCGGCGTCGGCCCGTTCGGCGAACTGGTGGCCGGTTCGCTGGAGAACTCCAACGTCGACCTGACCCAGCAGCTGGTCGGCCTGATGGAGGGCCAGCGCAACTACCAGGCCAACACCAAGGTGCTGACCACCAACAAGGAACTCACCCAAGTGCTGTTCGGCGCGATCTGAGGCTGACCCATGGACCGTCTCGGTTACACCGCAATGACCGCCGCCAGCCGCACCATGAGTTCGCTCACGGTGCGCGCCAACAACCTGGCCAACGTCAACACGCCCGGCTTTCGCGCCGACCTGGAACAGGCCCAGGCCGTGGCCGTGGAGGGCTACGGCTACGACAGCCGGCACCTGGCGCAGGTGAAGAACAACGGCGTGAGCCTCACCCCCGGCGCGCTGATGGCCACCGGTCGCGATCTGGACGTGGCGATCCAGGGCCCGGGGCTGTTCGTCGTCGAGGGCGAGAACGGCGCCGAGCGCTACACCCGCAACGGCGCGCTGCAGGTCGACGCCGAGCTGCGCCTGACCCTGAACGGCCGCGCCGTGCTCGGCGAGGGCGGGCCCATCGTGCTGCCCGAGTACGACAGCCTGAGCATCGGCCGCGACGGCACCGTCTCGGTGATCCCGCGCGGCGATTTCCTCAGCGCCGAGGTCGACCGCATCCGTGTGGTCGAGGTCGCCGCGGGCGACCTGGTCAAGGACGCCAGCGGCCTGCTGGCACGCAGCGACGGCGAGCCGGCCGAGGACCTGGAAGCGCCGCGGCTGGCCTCGGGTTACCTGGAGGCGAGCAACGTCGCCGCCATCGACCAGCTGGTGGCGACCATGAGCCTGAACCGCCTGTTCGAGACCCAGGTGAAGATGATGAAAGCCGCCGAGGACCTGTCCGAGGCCGGCAACCGCATGATCCGCGGCAGTTGATGACTACGTAGCCCGGATGCCATCCGGGGAAATCGCTCCCGGATTGCATCCGGGCTACTGACAGATGAGGTAAAGCACATGAGTTCCGCACTTTGGGTCAGCAAGACCGGCCTGGCCGCCCAGGACAAGGCCATGGGCGCGGTGGCCAACAACCTGGCCAACGTCAACACCACCGGCTTCAAGAGCGACCGCGTGGTGTTCGAGGACCTGTTCTACGCCATCGAACTGCAGCCCGGCGCCCAGGCCGATCAGGTCAATACCGTGCCCTCGGGCATCCAGCTGGGCAGCGGCGTGCGGGTCGCCGGCACGCAGAAGGTGTTCACCGAAGGCAGCATCCAGACCACCGGCCAGCCGATGGACCTGGCGATCATCGGCAGCGGCTTCTTCCAGGTGGAATCGCCGGCCGGCGAGATCTACTACACCGAGAGCGGCCAGTTCCAGCTCAACGCCGAGGGCGTGATGGTCAATGCCCAGGGCCTGCCGCTGGTGCCGGGTATCGAAGTGCCGGCCGGCAGCAGCCGCTTCACCGTGGGCAGCGACGGCATCGTCACCGCGGTGCTGCCGGGCGACACCCAGCCGGTGGAGCTGGGCCAGATCACCCTGGCCAACTTCACCAACCCGGCCGGTCTCGAAGCCCTGGGCGGCAACCTCTACCGCGAGACCGTGGCCAGCGGCGAGCCGGTGGAAGGCGTGCCGGGCGAGGAGGGCCTGGGCAACCTCAAGCAGGGCGTGCTGGAGGGCTCCAACGTGCAGGTGGTCGAGGCCATGGTCAACATGATCGCCATCCAGCGTGCCTACGAGGCCAACGCCAAGGTGCTGGACGCCGCCTCCGGCATGCAGCAGTTCCTCAACCAGACCGTGTGATCGCCATGAAACGCCTGATTGCCCTCGGTCTGCTCCTCGCCCTCGGCGGCTGCGCCAGCTTCGAGGAAATGCTGCCGGACGAGGACTCCAGCCACTACGAGCCGCTGCAGCTGGATTACAGCCAGCCGCCCGCCACCAGCGGCGGGCTGTTTCGCAGCGGCTACAGCGGCTCGCTGACCGGCGACAAGCGCGCGGTGCGGGTCGGCGACATCCTCACCGTGGTGCTCGACGAATCCACCCAGTCGAGCAAGAGCGCCGGCACCAGCTTCGGCAAGAACTCCAGCCTCTCGGTGGGCATTCCCACCGTGCTCGGCAAGCAGTACGACCAGCTGGAAAGCGCGGCCGAGGCCGAGCGCGATTTCGCCGGCTCGGCCAAGAGCTCGCAGCAGAACACCCTGCGCGGCTCCATCGCGGTCACCGTGCACCAGGTGCTGCCCAACGGCACCCTGCTGATCAAGGGCGAGAAGGCCCTGCGCCTGAACCAGGGCGACGAGTACATCCGCCTGGTCGGTCTGGTGCGCATGGACGACATCAACCGCAGCAACCAGGTGTCCTCGCAGAACGTGGCCAACGCACGCATCTCCTACGCCGGCCGCGGCGCGCTCAACGACAGCAACTCGGCGGGCTGGCTGACGCGCTTCTTCACCCATCCGCTGTTCCCGCTCTGAGGCCTGGTCATGCTCAAACGCTTACTCGTCGCCCTGCTTTTGACCTGGCCGCTGTCGACCCATGCCGTGCCGCTGATGGACCTGGTAGACGTCGAGGGCATCCGCGGCAACCAGCTGATCGGCTACGGCCTGGTGGTCGGCCTCGACGGCACCGGCGACAAGAACCAGGTCAAGTTCACCAGCCAGTCGGTGGCCAACATGATCAAGCAGTTCGGCATCAACCTGCCGCCGAACGTCGATCCCAAGCTGAAGAACGTCGCCGCGGTCACCGTCACCGCCGAGATCCCGCCGTCCTACAGCCCGGGGCAGACGGTGGACGTCACCGTCGCCTCGCTGGGCGACGCCAAGAGCCTGCGCGGCGGCCAGCTGCTGATGACCCCGCTGCACGGCGTCGACGGCGAGATCTACGCCCTGGCCCAGGGCGCGCTGGTGGTCGGCGGGCTCAACGCCAGCGGCCAGAGCGGCTCCAGCGTGGCGATCAACTCGGCCAATAGCGGCCGGGTGCCCAACGGTGCCACGGTGGAACGGACGATCCCCAGCGATTTCAGCGAACGCGACGAGGTCATGCTCAACCTGCGCCAGCCCAGCTTCCAGACCGCCGCCAAGGTGGTCGAGGCGGTCAACGGCCGTTTCGGCAGCGGCACCGCCAGCGCCCTCAACGCCACCAAGATTGCCATTCGCGCGCCGCTCACCAGCACTCAGCGCATCGGCTTCATGGCCATGCTCGAGGGCCTCGAGGTGGAGGAAGGCCGCGAGCGACCCAAGGTGGTGTTCAACAGCCGCACCGGCACCGTGGTGGTCGGCCAGGGCGTGCGCGTCAAGGCCGCCGCGGTGGCCCACGGCACCCTGACCGTGACCATCAGCGAGAACCCCCAAGTCAGCCAGCCCAATGCCTTCTCCGGCGGCCAGACCGCGGTGGTGCCGCGCTCCGACATCGAGGTCAGCCAGGACCAGAACGCCATGTTCAAGTGGCCCGAAGGCGCCAGCCTGGACAGCATCATCAACACCGTGAACAGCCTCGGCGCCACCCCGGACGATGTGATGAGCATCCTCCAGGCGCTGGAACAGGCCGGTGCCCTCAATGCCGAACTGATCGTGATCTGAGCCATGAGCATCGTTTCCCTCGCCCAACACATGAACAGCCACCGCGGCAGCGCCGACGGCATCGGCACCGCCCGCGAGCAGCAGCTGCAGGTCGCCGCCGAGCAGTTCGAGGCGCTGTTCCTGCAGCAGATCCTCAAGCAGATGCGCAAGGCCAGCGACGTGCTGGCCGAGGGCAACCCGATGCGCAGCCGCGAGCTGGACACCATGCGCGACTTCTACGACGAGGTGCTGGCCGAGACCCTGGCCGGGCGCAAGCAGACCGGCATCGCCGATATGCTGGTCAAGCAGCTGTCCGGCGCCGCCGGCAGCGCGCCGGACCTGGACGCCGCC
>NZ_AVOF01000278.1:0-4232 GCF_000465935.2 Pseudomonas sp. EGD-AK9 | reverse complement strand
TCCTCACTCTTGCGGCGGAAGCTCGGCAGGCGCGAGCCGAGCGTGGTCATCAACTGGTCGATGCGCCCCTTGAGCGCGGCCGGCCGTTCGATCACCGGCAACTGGTAGTGGCCCTGGTTGGTGGCGTTGAGGTTGACCGCGATGATCAGGTCGCAGTGGCTGGACACCACCGGCACGATCGGCAGCGGGTTGAGCAGGCCGCCGTCGACCAGCATGCGCTTGCCCTGGATCACCGGGGTGAACAGGCTGGGAATCGCCGCCGAGGCGCGCATCGCCTGGTGCAGGCAGCCTTCCTGGAACCAGATTTCCTGCTGGTTGGTGAGGTCGGTGGCGACCGCGGTGAAGGGGATCGCCAGCTCCTCGATATTGATCTCGCCGACTATGTCGTGGATGCGCCCGAACACCCGCTCGCCGCGGATGGCGCCGAGACGGAAGCTGACATCGATCAGGCGCAGCACGTCCAGGTAGTCCAGGCTCTCGGTCCACTCGCGGTACTCGCGCAGCTTGCCGGCAGCGAAGATGCCGCCGACCACCGCGCCCATCGAGCAGCCGGCGATGCAGCCGATCTCGTAGCCGCGCGCCTGCAGCTCCTCGATCACGCCGATATGGGCGTAGCCGCGCGCGCCCCCCGAGCCCAGTACCAGCGCCACTTTCTTGCTCATAGGAAAAATCCCCCGTCGATGTTTCGACCTTACTCGCGCAAAGGCGCTGCGCCAAGGCGGTCTTTGCTAGAATCCGCCGCCAGTCGTCGATGCAAGAGAGAGACATGAGCGAGCCGATTCGTTTGACCCAGTACAGCCACGGCGCCGGTTGCGGCTGCAAGATTTCCCCCAAGGTGCTGGAGGTGATCCTCGCCGGCAGCGGCGCGCAGAACCTCGACCCGCGCCTGTGGGTCGGCAACGCCTCGCGCGACGACGCGGCGGTGTATGCCATCGACGAAGAACGCGGGGTGGTTTCCACCACCGACTTCTTCATGCCCATCGTCGACGATCCCTACGACTTCGGCCGCATCGCCGCGACCAACGCCATCAGCGACATCTACGCCATGGGCGGCGACCCGCTGATGGCCATCGCCATTCTCGGCTGGCCGGTCAACCTGCTGGCCCCGGAGGTCGCCCGCGAGGTGATCCGCGGCGGCCGCGCGGTGTGCGACGAGGCCGGCATTCCGCTGGCCGGCGGCCACTCGATCGACGCCCCCGAGCCGATCTTCGGCCTGGCCGTCACCGGCCTGGTGGACAAGCGCCATATGAAGCGCAACGACACCGCTACCGTCGGCTGCCAGCTGTACCTGACCAAGCCGCTGGGCATCGGCATCCTCACCACCGCGGAGAAGAAGGCCAAGCTGCGCAGCGAGGACGTCGGCCTGGCGCGCGACTGGATGTGCACCCTGAACAAGCCCGGCAGCCGCTTCGGCAAGCTCGCCGGGGTCAAGGCGATGACCGATGTCACCGGCTTCGGCCTGCTCGGGCACCTAGTGGAAATGGCCGATGGTAGCGGCCTCAGCGCGCGCGTCGAGTTCGCCAGGGTGCCGCGTCTGGACAGCGTCGAGCATTACCTGGAGCAGGGCTGCGTGCCCGGCGGCACGCTGCGCAACTTCGACAGCTACGGCGAGAAGATCGCGCCGCTACCGGAGCTGGCCAAGCTGCTGCTGTGCGACCCGCAGACCAGCGGCGGCCTGCTGATCGCCGTGGCGCCGGAAGGCGAGGCCGAGTTCCTCGCCGTCGCCGCCGAGCTGGGCCTGCAGCTGGCGCCCATCGGCGAGATGGTCGAGCGACAGCGCCACGCGGTCGAGGTGCTGTGATGCGGGACAACAGCGCCGACTACCGCGACATATTTCTCAACGACCGGCCGATGATGGACGCCCGCGCGCCGGTGGAGTTTCTCAAGGGCGCCTTCCCCGGGGTGGTCAACCTGCCGCTGATGGACGACCTCGAGCGGCAGAAGGTCGGCACCTGTTACAAGCAGCACGGCCAGCAGGCGGCCATCGAGCTGGGCCACCAACTGGTCAGCGGTGCGCTGAAGGACGAGCGCATAGCGGCCTGGGCGGCCTTCGCCAAGGCCCATCCGGACGGCTACCTGTACTGCTTTCGCGGCGGCCTGCGCTCGCAGATCGTCCAGCAGTGGCTGAAAAGCGAGGCGGGCATCGACTACCCGCGGGTGATCGGCGGCTACAAGGCGATGCGCGGCTTTCTCCTGGAAACCAGCGAGCAGGCGGTGGCCGAGTGCGATTTCGTCCTGGTCGGCGGCATGACCGGCACCGGCAAGACCGAGGTGATCGGCCAGCTGGACAACGCCCCGGACCTCGAAGGCCACGCCAACCATCGCGGCTCCAGCTTCGGCAAGCGCGCCAGCGCCCAGCCGGCGCAGATCGATTTCGAGAACGCCCTGGCCATCGACCTGCTCAAGCGTCGCGCGCGCGGCCAGCGCCAGTTCGTGCTGGAGGACGAGGCGCGCCTGATCGGCCGCTGCTCGCTGCCGCTGCCGCTGTACCAGGCGATGCAGGACTACCCGCTGGTGTGGCTGGAGGACAGCCTGGAGCATCGCGTCGAGCGCATCCTCAAGGCCTATGTGGTCGAGCTGTGCGCCGAGTTCGTCGCCGTCCACGGCGAGGAGGGCGGATTCGCCGCATTCGCCGCGCGCCTGCGCGAGAGCCTGGCCAACATCACCCGGCGCCTGGGCGGCGAGCGCTATCAGCGCCTGGCGGCGATCATGGACCAGGCCCTCGGCGAGCAGGCCGCCGCCGGCCAGGTCGACACCCACCGCGGCTGGATCGAGGCGCTGCTGGTGGAGTACTACGATCCGATGTACGTGTTCCAGCGCGAGAGCAAGGCCGGGCGCATCGAGTTCGTCGGCGAGCAGCAGGCGGTGGTGGAGTATCTGCGTCAACGCGCCGGGCGCTGAAGCGGGCACTTTCCCCGGGCGCCGGCGTCCTACACTGGGTCAATCCGTAGTCATGTCCTTGTAAGGAGTGTGGTCGATGAAACATTGGATCTGTTTGCCGGTACTGGCCCTGGTGCTGAGCGGTTGCGCCGGCAAGACGGTGTACCGCGACACCTGCGCCAATCAGCTGGACGCGGCCTGGAAGGAGCTGAGCATCGCCGAGGCCGAAGGCTTCGCCGGCACGGTCAGCTACTCCAAGGCGCTGTCGCTGCTCACCGCGGCCAAGACCCAGCAGCAGTTCGAGGCCTACGAGGGTTGCACCAGCAAAGCCGAGCGGGCGCGCTTCTACATCCGCGAATCGCGAGCGGGGCGCTGATGCAGCTCGACTTCGCCACGCTGAGCCCGCTGGAGGCCTACCGCTGGCTGGCCGCCAGCGTCACCCCGAGGCCCATCGCCTGGGTTTCCACCCGTTCCCCGCAGGGAGTGGCCAACCTGGCGCCGTTCAGCTTCTTCCAGGTGATCAGCGACAACCCGCCGACCCTGCTGGTCAACGTCAACACCCGCGACGACGGCAGCCTCAAGGACAGCCTGCGCAACGCCCAGGCCAGCGGCGAACTGGCGATCCAGTTGGTCAGCTTCGCCCAGGCCGAGGCGATGAACGCCAGTGCGGCGATACTGCCGCACGAGGTCAGCGAGTTCGTCCATTGCGCCATCGCCAGCCTGCCGTGCGAGCGCATCGACGTGCCGCGGGTGGCCGGCGCGCCGGTGACCTTCGAGTGCCGGGTGGCGCAGATCCAGCCCTATCCGGCGGCGAATCCCAACTGCCACCTGATCTTCGCCGAGGTGCTGCTGGCGCATATCGACGACGCCGTGCTCAGCGAGCAGGGCCGCCTCGACCCGCTCAAGCTCGACCTGATCGGCCGTCTCGGCGGCAGCGCCTACTGCCGCACCAGCGAGCTGTTCCAGATGCAGCGGCCATGAATCCGCTCTGGAAACGACCTCCAGTTAGCTGATCCAGCCATTTCAGGCCCTGCTGGCTTGTCGCCAGCAGGGCGGCGCTCCTATGTTCGGCCATTCGCGGCGAGCAGTAGGCGGGGGTGGTCATGGGGAGCGCGTGGAGCAATCGGCTGGCCAGTCTGAGCACGGCCAGCAAGCTGATGCTGGGTTTCGCCCTGGTGCTGGGGCTTACCGCGCTGGTGGCCGGCACCGGGCTGCTGGCGCTGCGCGAGGTGAACGCCGGGGCGGCGCTGCAGCAGCGCATGAGTGCGCTCGGCGAGCAGCTGCTGCACATGCGCCACAGCGAGCAGGCCTTCGCCCTGGCCGGCGATCCGCAGCAGGCCGCGCGCCTGGCC
>NZ_AVOF01000277.1:0-4237 GCF_000465935.2 Pseudomonas sp. EGD-AK9 | reverse complement strand
AGCGCCTGGGCCTGAGCGAGGGCGCACGGGTGCGCCTGCAGATCGCCGGCGAGTCGTTCGAGCTGCCGCTGCAGCTGAGCGATCGGCTGGCCCCCGGCCTGCTCGCCCTGCCCCATGGCATCGCCGGGCTGCCGGCAGTGTTCGACGGCCTGCTGGCCGAGCGCATCGAAGAGGTGCGGCCATGAGCTGGCTCAGCCCCGAGCTGCTGGCGATCCTCAGCGCCGTGCTCAAGGCACTGGTCATCCTGGTCGCCGTGGTGCTCTGCGGCGCCCTGCTCAGCTGGGTGGAGCGCCGCCTGCTGGGGCTCTGGCAGGATCGCTACGGACCCAACCGGGTCGGCCCGTTCGGCGCCTTCCAGCTCGGCGCGGACATGATCAAGATGTTCTTCAAGGAGGACTGGACGCCGCCGTTCGCCGACCGCCTGATCTTCACCCTGGCGCCCATAGTCGCCCTCAGCGCGCTGCTGATCGCCTTCGCCGTGGTGCCCATCACCCCCACCTGGGGCATCGCCGACCTGAATATCGGCCTGCTGTTCTTCTTCGCTATGGCCGGCCTCGCGGTCTATGCCGTGCTGTTCGCCGGCTGGTCCAGCGCCAACAAGTTCGCCCTGCTCGGCAGCCTGCGCGCCTCGGCGCAGACGGTGTCCTACGAGGTGTTCATGGGCCTGGCGCTGATGGGCGTGGTGGCCCAGGCCGGCACCTTCAACCTGCGCGAAATCGTCGACTACCAGCACCAGCACCTGTGGTTCATCGTTCCGCAGTTCCTCGGCTTCTGCACCTTCTTCATCGCCGGCGTGGCGGTCACCCACCGTCATCCGTTCGACCAGCCGGAGGCCGAACAGGAACTGGCCGATGGCTACCACATCGAGTACGCCGGGATGAAATGGGGGATGTTCTTCGTCGGCGAGTACATCGGCATCGTGCTGGTCTCGGCGCTGCTGGTAACGCTGTTCTTCGGCGGCTGGCACGGCCCGCTGCTGCCGACCTTCGTCTGGTTCGCGCTGAAGACGGCGTTCTTCATCATGCTGTTCATCCTGCTGCGCGCGTCCATACCGCGGCCGCGCTACGACCAGGTGATGAACTTCAGCTGGCTGGTATGCCTGCCGCTGACCCTGCTCAACCTGCTGGTGACCGGCGCCCTGGTGCTGGTCGCGGCGGCTTAGGGAGGTTGCTATGTTCCGCGCCATCGGCCACATCCTGCACGGCACCTACACCCAGCTACGCAGCCTGGCGATGATCTTCGCCCACGCCTTTCGCAAGCGCGACACCCTGCAGTACCCGGAGGAGCCGGTGTACCTGCCGCCGCGCTACCGCGGGCGCATCGTGCTGACCCGCGACCCCGACGGCGAGGAGCGCTGCGTGGCCTGCAACCTCTGCGCGGTGGCCTGCCCGGTGGCCTGCATCTCGCTACAGAAGGCCGAGAGCGCCGACGGCCGCTGGTACCCGGAGTTCTTCCGCATCAACTTCTCGCGCTGCATCTTCTGCGGCCTGTGCGAGGAGGCCTGCCCGACCACCGCGATCCAGCTCACCCCGGACTTCGAGATGTGCGAGTTCGACCGCCAGCAACTGGTGTACGAGAAGGACGACCTGCTGATCGCCGGCCCCGGCAAGTACCCGGACTACAACTTCTACCGGGTGGCCGGCCTGGCCATCGCCGGCAAACCCAAGGGCGCGGCGCTGAACGAGGCCGAGCCGGTCAATGTGAAGGGGTTGTTGCCATGACGAGAACATTCGCGTCGATAGGCTCCATGCAGCTCCCCGGAGGGGTTACCACGCAGGATCCTGCCAACATTCAATTCATCAGGCGCGCGAAGTCCCCCGTCAGGAGGCCGAACGGAGGTATTGCGCAGGGGGACGATCCGCAGGGACGCGGCGAGAGGCGTAATGGGCCAAGGATGGCCCATGTACGCCGGCCCCCGGAGCGATACCGGAGAGAGGGGAGTCGAGCGCAGCGAGACCCGGATGCAGGGGCGTGTTTCTTTTGCTTACTTTTCTTTGCACGAGCAAAGAAAAGTAAGGCGCCCGAGGGGGCGCAACCAGAGCTACCGGCACACGCAAAAGCGGCGGCTGCCTTTGCACCTGAAGTGCTCCAAAAACATAGACCTGAGGGAGGCCACTGACCATGGCCATCGCCTTCTACCTCTCCGGCGCCATCGCCCTGCTCGCCACGCTGCGGGTGATCGGCCACCACAACCCGATCCACGCCCTGCTCTACCTGATCATTTCGCTGCTGGCCGTGGCCATGTGCTTCTTCGCCCTCGGCGCGCCCTTCGCCGGGGCGCTGGAGATCATCGTCTACGCCGGGGCGATCATGGTGCTGTTCGTCTTCGTGGTGATGATGCTCAACCTCGGCCCGGCGGTGATCGCCCAGGAGCGCAAGTGGCTGACCCCGGGCATCTGGATCGGCCCCGGCATCCTCGCCGCGCTGCTGCTGGCCTTGCTGCTGCATGCCCTGTGGCGGCTCGACGGCGGCCAGCCGCTGGGGCACACCACGGTGGCGCCCAAGGCGGTGGGCATCAGCCTGTTCGGCCCCTACCTGCTGGCGGTGGAACTGGCCTCGATGCTGCTCCTGGCGGCGCTGGTCGCCGCCTTCCACCTCGGCCGCGCGGAGGCCAACCAGCCATGATCGACACGGTACCGCTGGAACACGGCCTGGCCCTGGCCGTACTGCTGTTCTGCCTGGGCCTGCTGGGCCTGCTGGTGCGGCGCAACATCCTGTTCATGCTGATGAGCCTGGAGGTGATGATGAACGCCGCCGCCCTCGCCTTCGTCGTCGCCGGCAGCCGCTGGGCGCAGGCCGACGGCCAGGTGATGTTCATCCTGGTGATCACCCTGGCCGCCGCCGAGGCGGCCATCGGCCTGGCCATCCTGCTGCAGCTGTACCGCCGCCACGACAGCCTCGACATCGACTCGGCCAGCGAGATGCGCGGATGAACCTGTTGCCCCTGACCCTGCTCCTGCCGCTGCTCGGCTTCCTCGCCCTGGCGTTCTCCCGCGGGCGCCTGAACGAGAACCAGGCGGCGACCATCGGCGTCGGCTCGGTCGGCCTCGCCGCGCTGACCGCGCTGTGGGTCGGCTGGCAGTTCCTCAGCGCGCCGCCGGCCGGCGGCGTCCACGTCCAGCCGCTGTGGCAATGGCTGGAGGTGGACGGTTTCGCCCCGGCCATCGCCCTGCACCTGGACGGCCTGTCGCTGACCCTGCTCGGCGTGGTCAGCGGCGTCGGCTTTCTCATCCACCTGTTCGCCAGCTGGTACATGCGCGGCGAGGAAGGCTACGCGCGCTTCTTCGCCTACATGAACCTGTTCGTCGCCAGCATGTTGCTGCTGGTGCTCGGCGACAACCTGCTGGCACTGTACTTCGGCTGGGAAGGCGTGGGCCTGTGCAGCTACCTGCTGATCGGTTTCTACTACCGCAACCCGGCCAACGGCGCGGCGGCGCTGAAGGCCTTCATCGTCACCCGCATCGGCGACGTGTTCCTCGCCCTCGGCCTGTTCCTGCTCTACCACGCCCTCGGCACGCTGAACATCCGCGAGCTGCTGGAGCTGGCGCCGCAACGCTTCGCCAGCGGCGATGCGCTGCTGACCCTGGCCACCCTGCTGCTGCTCGGCGGCGCGGTGGGTAAGTCGGCGCAGCTGCCGCTGCAGACCTGGCTGGCCGACGCCATGGCCGGCCCGACCCCGGTGTCGGCGCTGATCCACGCCGCCACCATGGTCACCGCCGGGGTCTACCTGATCGCCCGCTGCCACGGCCTGTTCAGCCTGGCGCCGCTGAGCCTCGCCCTGGTCGGCGCGGTGGGCGCCATCACCCTGCTGCTGGCCGGCTGCGCGGCGCTGGTGCAGCGCGACATCAAGCGCATCCTGGCCTACTCGACCATGAGCCAGATCGGCTACATGTTCCTCGCCCTGGGCGTCGGCGCCTGGCAGGCGGCGATCTTCCACCTGATGACCCATGCCTTCTTCAAGGCCCTGCTGTTCCTCAGCGCCGGCGCGGTGATCAACGCCTGCCACCACGAGCAGGACATCTTCAGGATGGGCGGCCTGCGCCGGCGTCTGCCGCTGGTCTACGCCTGCTTCCTGGTCGGCGGCGGCGCCCTGGCCGCGCTGCCGCTGGTGACCGCCGGCTTCTATTCCAAGGACGAGATCCTCTGGCAGGCCCTGGCCGGCGGCGAGCGCCTGCTGCTGGCGGCCGGCCTGGTCGGCGCCCTGCTCACCTCGCTGTACACCTTCCGCCTGATCTTC
>NZ_AVOF01000276.1:0-4250 GCF_000465935.2 Pseudomonas sp. EGD-AK9 | reverse complement strand
CGACGGGCGTCTCGGCCGCCAGGCGCTCGCGCAGCGCCAGCACCTGGGGTTCGAGGTGGCTGTAGTGGGCCAGCGTCCAGTCGCCGCCGATGCGCAGGCCGGTGGCGGCATCCGTGGGGCTGCTCTGGGACGGGGTCAGGTAGGGCCGGGTCATGGCCCACAGCTTAGCCTTGCCCGGGCTCGCCCGGCCAGTGGCGCGCGGCGAGCGCGCTTACAGGCAGTTGCAGGTCGAGTTCAGACAACTGCGCCAGGCGCCGCGGCCCTAGCCTGGGCAGGTTCTGTCACCCCGCTCGAGGAGCCCTTATGCAACCTATCACCGTATTGCGCGACACCCAGCCCGTTCCCGTGCTCGACGCCTGCAAGTGGCAACGTCTGGACGGCGAGCCGCACACCGTCAACCTCAACGCCTACACCTCGGAAGACGGCAAGAAGATCATGGGCACCTGGATCTGCACCCCGGGCAAGTGGCGGGTGGCCTACGACAAGTGGGAGTACTGCCACTTCCAGGAGGGCTACTGCATCATCACCCCGGACGGTCAGGAGCCGATCCACCTGCGCGCCGGCGACATCTTCATCGTCGAGCCGGGCATGTGCGGCACCTGGGAGGTGGTGGAGACGGTGCGCAAGTATTTCGTCTTCGCCTGAGCCGGCAACACCAAAGATCGGCTGACAGCACGATGGGCTAAGGTAAAGCTCTGTCACCCTTAGTGCAGGGCGAGCCCCCCATGTCCATCGAACACCTGGATGTCCTGATCGTCGGCGCCGGCCTGTCCGGGGTCGGCGCCGCCTGTCACCTCAAGCGCCTGTGCCCGGGCAAGCGCGTCGCCGTCCTCGAAGGGCGCGAGGCGCTGGGCGGCACCTGGGACCTGTTTCGCTACCCGGGCATCCGTTCCGACTCGGACATGTACACCCTGGGCTACAACTTCAAGCCCTGGAGCGACCCGCAGGCCATCGCCGACGGCCCGGCGATCCGCCGCTATATCGAGGACACCGCGCGCGAGCACGGCGTCGATCGGCTGATCCGCTACCGTCACCGCGTGCTCGAGGCCGACTGGTGCAGCGCCAGCGCCACCTGGCAGCTGCTGGTGCAGCGCGGCGACGAGGCCGAGCCGCTGCGTATGAGCTGCCAGTTCCTGATGATGTGCACCGGCTACTACCGCTACGAGGCCGGCTACACCCCGGATTTCGCCGGGCGCGAGGATTTCCAGGGCAGCTTCATCCACCCGCAGCTATGGCCGCAGGACTTCGATTACGCCGGCAAGCGCGTGCTGGTGATCGGCAGCGGCGCCACTGCGGTGACCCTGGTGCCGGCGCTGGCCGAGCGCGCCGCGCAGGTGACCATGTTGCAGCGCTCGCCCAGCTACGTGATCAACCTGCCGCAGCGCGATGGCCTGTCCAACGCCCTGCGCCGGGTGCTGCCGGAAACCTGGGTGTACCGCCTGGCGCGCGGGCGCAACGTGAGCCTGCAACTGCTGTTCTACAAGCTGGCCAAGGCCTGCCCCAACCTGGTCCGCCGGCTGCTGCTGGGGTTGGCGCGGCGCCAGCTCGGCGCCGGTTTCGACATGCGCCATTTCAGCCCCTCGTACAAACCCTGGGATCAGCGCGTCTGCGCAGTGCCGGACGGCGACCTGTTCCGCGTGCTGCGTCAGGGCAGGGCGACGGTGGTCACCGCCGAGATCGAGCGCTTCACCGCTGGTGGCGTGCGGCTGAAGAGCGGTGAGGAGCTGCCCGCCGACGTCATCGTCAGCGCCACCGGCCTGCAGCTGCAGCTGTTCGGCGGCATCGCGGTGAGCGTCGATGGCGCGCCCTTCGAGGCGCCGCGCAGCATGGGCTATCGCGGCATCATGCTGCGCGACCTGCCCAACCTGGCGGTGATACTGGGCTACACCAACGCCAGCTGGACGCTCAAGGCGGACCTGTCCAGCGAATACTTCTGCCGCCTGATCCGCCACCTGGATGCCATCGGCATGCGCCAGGCGACCCCGCGCGATAGCACGGGCGACGTACGCCCGGCCCCCTTTCTCGACCTCAAGTCCGGCTATATCGAGCGCGCCGCCCACCTGCTGCCGGCGCAGGGCGACCGCGCGCCGTGGAAGCTGCACCAGAACTACGCCCTCGACCTGGCGCTGCTGCGCTACGGCAAGCTGGAGGACGGCTACCTGCAGTTTTCCCAGCCGAGCGCCGCGCAGGACGAGGCGCTGGCGACCTCCTGAACGGCGCCGTCCATGGCGATTTTCCTACAGCGATTGACGCCGTTTCGCGGCTTAACGGCCTGGCACTGCGCCACTACACTTTTGCCGACTGTGTCACGGATGAATCACTTGGCGTCATGGCACTTTGCCTTGCGCCAAACCCGCCTGAGAAGGACTCGGCCATGAAGGAACAGCGTCACCTGCCCGCCCTGCGGGCCCATATCGAGCAACTGCTGAACAAGGGCTGGGTCATTGCCAGCCGCAGCCCGCTGACCCTGCAGAACGGTCACCGCTGCTACCTGGTATCCCACGGCATGCTGATCAGCGAGTCCGCCAGCCGGGCCGCCTGAGCCGTCCCGCGCATTTTTCCCAACCGCTGCGCCGCCTTTCCCCCTTGGCGCGGCGGGGCTTTTGGTTACCGGATATTGCATCCACTGCCCGCCCGTTCGCCTCTGCGCCTCCCTGAACAGGGGCCTGTAGCCCTTTCGCCTCTCCCTGCACCTGCCCTTCCGCGCCCGGCAACGCCTTGGTCTGCGCGGCGTCTGTGCCTATAACGAACGGACTGCGTTCGTCCCGTCACAGAGGAGCCACGCCATGCCCAGTCGCCGCCGCTTTCTCCAGCACAGCGCCAGCCTCGCCGCGTTGACCGCGTTGACGCCCTGGCTGCCCGCCGGTGCATTCGCCGCCGGCAGCCTGTTGCAGCGCCAGATTCCCAGCAGCGGCGAGCTGCTGCCGGTGATCGGCCTGGGCACTTCGCGCACCCACGACGTGGCCCTGAACGAGGCGGCGCTGGCGCCGCTGCGCGAGGTGCTACGGACCCTGGTCAACGGCGGCGCCAGCCTGATCGACACCGCGCCCAGCTACGGCCGCGCCGAGGCGGTGTGCGGCGCGCTAGCGGCCGAGGACGGCATGCGGCGCAAGCTGTTTCTCGCCACCAAGGTGTCCTCCACCGGGCGATCTGCCGGCGAGCGCCAGCTGGCGGCCAGCTTCGCCGCGCTCAAGACCGACATCCTCGACCTGGTGCAGGTGCACAACCTGCAGGACACCGCCACCCAGCTCGGCCTGCTGCGCGAGCTGAAGCAGCAGGGGCGGGTGCGCTATATCGGCATCACCCACTATCTCGACTCCGCCCACGAGCGCCTGCTCGAGGTGTTGCGCCAGGAGCCGGTGGATTTCGTCCAGTTCAACTACTCCATCGGCGAGCGCAATGCCGAGCGCGAGCTGCTGCCCTACTGCGCCGACAAGGGCATCGCGGTGCTGATCAACCGACCGTTCCAGCGCTCGGCGCTGTTCGACCGGGTGCGCGGCAAGGAGCTGCCGGATTGGGCCACGGTGGAGCTGGATGCCAATTCCTGGGCGCAGCTGATGCTCAAGTTCATCCTCGCCCACCCGGCGGTGACCGCGGTGATTCCGGCCACCTCCAACCCGCGCTACATGGCCGACAACCTGCTGGCCGGCCAGGGCCGCCTGCCCGACGCGGCGCAGCGTAAGCGCATCGCCGAGCTGTTCGCCTGAGATGACGGCGCTTGAGCGGCGCCTGGCGCGGGCGATCAATGCCGAGGAGCAGGAGCTGGCGGCGGTGCTGGCCGGCTTCGCCCTGTTCTTCTGCCTGTTCGCCGGCTACTTCATGTTGCGGCCGATTCGCGAGGCCATGGGCATCGCCGGCGGGGTAGAGAACCTGCAGTGGCTGTTCAGCGCCACCTTCGTCGCCATGCTGCTGGCGGTGCCGCTGCTGGCCTGGCTCAACTCCAGGGTGCCGCGCATCCATTTCATCGACTGGGTGTACGGCTTCTTCGGCCTCAACCTGCTGGCCTTCGTCCTGCTGTTTCGCCTCGATCACGACAGCGTCTGGCTGGCGCGGGTGTTCTACGTGTGGATCTCGGTCTACAACCTGTTCGTCATCTCGGTGGCCTGGAGCCTGATGGCTGACGTGTTCGACGGCGCCCAGGCGCGCCGGCTGTTCGCCTTTATCGCCGCCGGGGCCAGCGTCGGCGGGCTGTGCGGCCCTTTGCTGAGCGCGCTGCTGATCGGCGCGCTGGGCGAGGCCGGGCTGATGCT
>NZ_AVOF01000275.1:0-4254 GCF_000465935.2 Pseudomonas sp. EGD-AK9 | reverse complement strand
TGCAGCTCGCCAGCCGCCTGCGCCTGAGCCTGCTGCGCCTGCTCCAGGCCCAGCTGCGCCTGCTGGCACTGCTGCTCGGCCTGTTGCAGGGCCTCGCGCCAGCGGCGCTGGGCCTGCAGGCTTTGTTGCCGGGCCAGCAGCGGCGCCTCCTCCTGACTCAGGCGCCGGTGCTCGGTCTGCAATTCGCCGCGCTGCGCCTCGTCGAGCAGTTCCATGCCCTGGGCGCGGCTTTGCAGCAGGTTCAGCGCCTGCTCGGCGGCCTTGGTGCGTTCGTAGACCTGCTGCGAAATCCGCCCGTACACCTCGGTGCCGGTCAGCTCCTCGAGCAGCTCGGCGCGCTGGTTGGCCCCCGCCTCGAGAAAGGCGGCGAAACCGCCCTGGGCCAGCAGCATGGACTTGGTGAAGCGCTCGAAGTCCAGGCCGGTCAGCTCGGCGGTCAGGCTCTCCTTCTCACGAATCTTGTCGGTGAGGATCTCGCCGCCGGCGATACGCGCCAGCTCCACCTTGGGCGCCTGCAGCGCGCCGTCGACCTTGTCGCGCGCGCGGCGCTGGCTCCAGAAGGCGCGATAGCCCTGCCCCTTGACCTCGAACTCGACCTCGGCCAGGCAGTCGGCGGTGTGCCGGGTCATCAGCTCGTTACCGCTGGCCGACAGCGTGCCCATGCGCGGCGTGCGGTGATACAGGGCCAGGCAGATGGCGTCGAGCAGCGTGGTCTTGCCCGCCCCGGTGGGCCCGGTGATGGCGAACAGGCCGCTGTCGGCGAAGGGCGCGGCGGAAAAATCGATCTTCCACTCGCCCTTGAGCGAGTTGAGGTTCTTCAGGCGCAGGCTGAGGATTTTCATGCGGGAATGGCTAGCCGGGAATCAGGCGGGCATTCTGGCATTGTTGGCAGGGTTGTGCAGGCGCGGTGGACTGGACAGATGGCGCTATCGCCCAACGATAACCACAGAGTCAAATACCGCGACACGTTTCACCCTGTGGCTATCGCAACGGTGCGCCAAGATTATCCTTATTGGGCAGACCATATATGGTGATCGCCAAGGCTGGCATGCAGTGCGGCCCTGACATCGCCGGCGGATGCGCTAGCAGCAGCTATGCAGACGGCAACGGTGTTCTTCGAGCCCTTCTTTCGTTGCACCTCGATCTTGTAGGGATAGGTCCTGTTACCAATCGGCACCGCATCGACGTGCAATTTGTCGCTCTCGTACTGCGAGTTCTTCGTCCGATTTCTAAAGATCTTGGAAGTGTCGTCAATCGAGTCGATAAGCTCCTGCGCCTCTTGAAACAAGCGCGGCTCGATACTGATGTCCTCGAGACCACGCCCACCGGTAGGCGCCCCCTCATCGTTGATGTTTGGATTTAAAGCCATGCTTCGCTCCTTGAATAACCTGGTCATGGTGAGTTGGCGGCGAGCAGCATCCCTGAGCCAAACTGCATGGACTAAATTCTGCGGATCGCTGGCGAGCCCCCGAGCCTTGCAGGGTAGTCGTACTTGGACCGTCACGCCCGACGACGCTTGGAGCGGCCGACTTCAATCCCCCGTCAACTCGTCCAGCACCCGGCGATAAAGCCCCTGCAAGCGCTGCGTCTCTTCCTCGCCCAGTTGCTCCTGCTGCAGGCGTCTGTCGAACACCTCGGCGGCGGACAGTTCATCCAGCGTCTCGCGCGCCTCGCTGGTCAGGCTGGCGGCGGCATTGCCGCGTTCGCGGCGGATGCGCAGCACTTCCACCGGCAGCCCTTCGCACAGCGCGGCGATGTGGCTCTGCAGATCGCTCAGGTAGTCGTCGCCGCGCACCTGCACCTCCAGCCATACCGGCCGTTCGGCGCTGCCCTGGGCGGCCTGTTCGGCGATGGCACCGGCTAGTTCCGCGAGCGAGCCGCGCAGGCTGGCCAGGGGCTGGAAGCAGGGTACGGGCAGCGGCGTGACCGCCTGCAAAGCGCCAGCGCCGAACTCGACCAGCAGCACTTCCTTCTGCTGCCTGGCCTCGTCGAAGGACAGCGCAATCGGCGAGCCGCAGTAGCGGATCTGCTCCAGGCCGGCGACCTTCTGCGGCCGGTGGATATGGCCCAGGGCGATGTAGTCGGCCGGCGGGAAGGCGCTGGTGGGAAAGGCCTCCAGGCTGCCGACGTAGATTTCGCGCACCGATTCGCTGGCGCTGGCGCCGACCGTGGTGAGGTGGCCGCTGGCAATGATCGGCAGGACCAGGCCGAGTTCGGCGCGGCGGGCCTCGGCCAGGGCGAACAGCATCTGGTAGTGCTCGGCGATGGCCTGCTGCAGCGACTGCTGCTTGTCCTGCGCGCTCTGCCCGGCCTGGCTGGCCAGCACCTCGCGCGGGCGGATAAAGGGAATGGCGCAGAGGATGGCGCCCGGCGCGCCGGCGCGGTCGTGCAGCACCAGCAGCTGTTCGGCGGGATCGAGGCCGACGCCGGGGACCACCCGCGCGCCGAGCTGGGCCAGCAGGGTTCTGCTTTCGCCGAGCATAGCCGGCGAGTCGTGGTTGCCGCCGAGCACGATCAGCGCGCAGCCGGCGTCGCGCAGCTCGACCACCAGGCGGTTGTACTGCTCGCGCGCATAGCTGGGCGGCGCGCCGGTGTCGAACACGTCGCCGGCGATCAGCAGCACGTCCACCGCATGCGCCCGCACCTGTTCCAGCAGCCAGGCGCAGAACGCCTGATGCTCGGCCTGGCGGGTCTTGCCCATGAAGTGCTGGCCCAGGTGCCAGTCGGAGCTGTGCAGCAGGCGCAGGCTCACAGCGGCCACTCCTGCACCACCATATGGGTCTTGACCCGCTGCATCTGCGGGAAGGCCTCGAGGGCGTCGCGGATCTCGCTCAGGCGCGTCATGCTGGCCGCCTCGACGTACACCAGCATGTCGGTCTCGCCGCTGATGCCGCAGCAGCGGCGGATCTCCGGGTACAGGCGCATGCGCTCGACGTAGTCCTGGCAGCGGCCGTCCTTGTAGAACAGCTCGAAGAAGGCCTTGACCGCGTCCGCCCCCGGCTCGGCGACCTGGGCGTGGTAGCCGCGGATCACCCCGCCGCCTTCCAGCTGGCGGATGCGCTCGCTGACCGCCGAACGCGAGAGGTTCACCTCGCGGGCGATCTGGCTGACGGGGGTGCGCGCATCGCGGCGCAGCAGGGCGAGGATCTGGCGGTCGAACTTGTCCACGGGGGCTCTCAGACAACAAGCGGGTTGAGGGACAGAACCGCCGTTTCGACGGCGAAAGCCGACGCCCTGCACGGGAGCGCCGGCTTACCATGGCGGGATTCTGCGCAAGGACACGAGCATACCCCATGAGTCGACTGAACAAGGAACTGGGCCTGCTGCAGGGCATCGCCCTGCTCAGCACCTCGCTGCTCGGCACCGGCATCTTCGTGGTGCCGGCGCTGGCCGCCACCGCCGCCGGGCAGGCCTCGCTGTGGGCCTGGCTGGTGCTGATCGCCCTGGTGCTGCCGGTGGCCTTCACCTTCGCCCAGCTGGGCAAGCGCTTCCCCCATGCCGGCGGCGCGCCGCACCTGATCGGCCGCGCCTTCGGCCAGCGCCTGGAAGGGGTCAGCGCGCTGCTGTTTCTCGCCGTGCTGCCGGTCGGCCTGCCCGCCGCGCTGCATATCGCCAGCGGTTTCTGGCTGGCCCTGTTCGACCTCTCCAGCGCCGGGCTGCTGGCGATCCAGCTGGCCACCCTCGGCGCCATCCTGCTGCTCGGCCAGCGCCCGGCCAAAGCCTCGGGCGTGCTGCAGGGGCTGATCGCGGTGGCGATAGTCGCCAGCGTGGCGCTGATCTGGTGGGTCGGCGATCTGCCGCGGGCCAGCCAGCCGCTGCTGCCGCCGCTGAGCGGCCAGTGGCAGCTGCTGCCGGCGGCGCTGGGGGTGATGTTCTGGTGCTTCGTCGGCATCGAGGCCTTCACCCACCTGGGCGAGGAGTTCAAGCGCCCCGAGCGTGATTTCCCCCTGGCCCTGGTGCTCGGCGTGCTGCTCGCCGGTCTGGTGTACTGGGCCTGTTCGGTGGCGGTGCTGAGCTTCGCCACCCATGGCGACGTGCACAGCGACACCACCGCCCTGCCGCGGCTGTTCGAGCTGCTGCTGGGCGAGCGTGCCCGCGTGCTGGTGGCGCTGGTCGGCTACCTGGCCTGCTTCGCCTCGATGAACGTGTATATCCAGGGCTTCGCCCGGCTGATCTGGAGCCTGGCCGACGAGGGCAAGCTGCCGGCGCCGCTGGCCCGGCGCAACGGCCGGGGCTTGCCGGCTCGCGCGCTGC
>NZ_AVOF01000274.1:0-23882 GCF_000465935.2 Pseudomonas sp. EGD-AK9 | reverse complement strand
GGTGGTAGGTGCCCCAGTGGCGGTTGCCCGCCTGCCAGGCCGCGATCAGCTCGGCGGTAGCGGCGGCGATGCTGCCGGCCCAGGTCGGCGCGCCGATCTGATCGTCCACCACCTTGAGCTGGTCGCGCTCCTGCAGCAGGCGCTGCATGGTCAGCAGGAAGTTCTTGCCGTGCCGCGAGTAGACCCAGCTGGTGCGCAGGATCAGGTGGTCGCAGCCGCTGGCCGCCACCGCCCGTTCGCCGGCCAGCTTGCTGGCGCCGTACACCCCCAGCGGATTGGGCGCATCGTTCTCGACGTAGGGCGCGTCTTTGCTGCCGTCGAACACGTAGTCGGTGGAGTAGTGCAGCAGCGGTATACCCAGCTCGGCGCAAGCCTGCGCCATGACGCCAGGGGCCTCGGCGTTGATGGCGAAGGCCAGCTCGCGCTCCTGCTCGGCCTGATCCACCGCGGTATGGGCGGCGGCGTTGATCAGCAGCTGCGGGCGCTCGCGCAGGATGATCTCGCGCAGGCTGGCCGGGCGGGCCAGGTCGAAGGCCTGGCGACCCAGGCTGAGCAGTTCATGCCCCTGCAGGGCCAGTTGCAGTTCGCGGGCGACCTGGCCGGTGTGGCCGCTGATCAGGATCTTCATGGGAAGGTCTCGGCGTCCTGCAGGCTCAGGCCCTGCTGGTCCTTGGCCGACAGTTGCGGGGTGAGGTCATCCAGCGGCCAGTCGATGGCCAGGCTGGCATCGTCCCAGCGGATGCAGCGCTCATGGGCTGGGGCGTAGTAGTCGGTGGTCTTGTAGAGGAACTCGGCATACTCGCTGAGCACCAGGAAGCCGTGGGCGAAACCTTCCGGCACCCACAGCTGGCGCTTGTTCTCGGCCGACAGGTGCACGCCGACCCACTGGCCGAAGGTCGGCGAACTGCGGCGCAGGTCCACCGCCACGTCGTAGACCTCGCCGGCGCTGACCCGCACCAGCTTGCCCTGGGCCTGCTGCAGCTGGTAGTGCAGGCCGCGCAGCACACCGCGCGCCGAGCGCGAATGGTTGTCCTGGACGAAGTCGCGGCTCACCCCGGTGGCCTCGGCGAAACGGCGGGCATTGAAGCTCTCGTAGAAGAAGCCGCGCTCGTCGCCGAACACCTGGGGCTCGAGGATCAACACCTCGGGCAGACGGGTCTGGATCACGTGCATGCTCATTCCTCCGCCAGCTTGTACAGGTACTGGCCGTAACCGGTCTTGCCGAAGGCCTTGGCGCGCCGCAGCAACTGCTCGCGGTCAATCCAGCCGTGCTGGTAGGCGATCTCCTCCAGGCAGGCGACCTTCAGCCCCTGGCGGTGCTCGATGGTCTGCACGTACTGCGAGGCCTCCAGCAGGCTGTCGTGGGTGCCGGTGTCGAGCCAGGCGAAGCCGCGGCCGAAGCGCTCCACGCGCAGGTCGCCGCGCGCCAGGTAGGCGTTGTTGACGTCGGTGATCTCCAGTTCGCCGCGCGGCGAGGGCTTGACCGCCTTGGCGATGCGCACCACGTCGTTGTCGTAGAAGTACAGACCGGTGACCGCGTAGCTGGACTTCGGCTGGCTCGGCTTCTCCTCGATCGACAGGGCGTTGCCGGCGGCGTCGAACTCCACCACGCCGAAGCGCTCGGGGTCGCTGACCCAGTAGCCGAACACCGTGGCGCCGCTGCCATGGCTGGCGGCGCGCAGCAGCATCTCGGTGAAGTGCTGGCCGTGGAAGATATTGTCGCCGAGGATCAGGCACACCGAATCATCGCCGATAAAGGATTCGCCGATCAGGAAGGCCTGGGCCAGGCCGTCCGGCGAGGGCTGCTCGGCATACTGCAGGCGGACGCCGAACGGGCTGCCGTCGCCGAGCATCTTCTGGAAGTTGGGCAGGTCTTCCGGGGTGGAGATGATCAGGATCTCGCGGATGCCGGCGAGCATCAGCACCGACAGCGGGTAGTAGATCATCGGCTTGTCGTAGATCGGCAGCAGCTGCTTGGACACGCCGAGGGTGATGGGGTGCAGCCGGGTGCCGGAACCGCCGGCGAGGATGATGCCTTTCATTGTTCCTGCTCCTTGGAGCCTGTTTAGGATCTCGCGAGCTAGAGCCATGCAAGGCAAAAACAGGCGAGGAAGCGGAGTTTACGAGTTGTAAATGAGCATTCTGAGCCTGTTTTTAACGCAGCAGGGCCGACGCGCAGCAGATCATCAACAGGCTCCTTAAAGTGCGCCGAGTCGCTCGCCCTGATAACTGCCATCCTGCACGCGGCGGCACCAGTCGAGGTTGTGCAGATACCACTGCACCGTCTTGCGCAGCCCGCTCTCGAAGGTTTCCTGTGGTACCCAGCCCAACTCGCGTTCGATCTTGCCGGCGTCGATGGCATAGCGCAGGTCATGGCCCGGGCGGTCCTGCACGTAGGTGATCAGGTCTTCATAGCGCGTCACGCCGGACGGCTTGCGCGGCGCCAGCTCCTCCAGCAGTGCGCAGATGGCGCGCACCACATCGAGATTCTTCTGCTCGTTATGCCCGCCGATATTGTAGGTCTCGCCCACCTCGCCTTCGCAGACCACCTTGAGCAGCGCCCGCGCGTGATCCTCGACATAGAGCCAGTCGCGCACCTGCTGGCCGTTGCCGTACACCGGCAGCGGCTTGCCCGCCAGGGCATTGAGGATCATCAGCGGGATCAGCTTCTCGGGGAAATGGTAGGGGCCGTAGTTGTTCGAGCAGTTGGTGATCAGCACCGGCAGGCCGTAGGTGCGCTGCCAGGCGCGTACCAGGTGATCGGAGGCCGCCTTGCTCGCCGAATAGGGCGAGCTGGGCGCGTAGGGGGTGGTTTCGACGAACAGCTCGTCGACGCCGTGCAGGTCGCCGTAGACCTCGTCGGTGGAAATATGGTGGAAACGGAAGGCCGCCTTGCGCTCCTCGTTCAGGCCGAGCCAGTAGGCGCGGGTGCTTTCCAGCAGGGCGTAGGTGCCGACGATATTGGTCTGGATAAAGGCGGCGGGGCCGTCGATGGAGCGGTCGACGTGGGATTCGGCGGCCAGGTGCATGATGGCGTCCGGCTGGAATTCGGCCAGGGTCTGCGCCACCTGCGCGCTGTCGGCGATATCGGCCTGGACGAAGCGGTAGCGCGGGCTGGCGGCCACTTCGGCGAGCGACTCCAGGTTGCCGGCATAGGTCAGCTTGTCGAGATTGAGCACCTGGTGCTCGGTGTGCTGCAGCAGATGACGGATCAGAGCCGAGCCGATAAAGCCGGCGCCGCCGGTGATCAGGATGCGCATGTCCTCGTCCTCTCGTTAAGCAGCCTTTCGCTATAAGCGCTCGCGGAACCGGGGGAGCGTAACGAGCAAGCTATAGAAGATCGGGCGCTACGAAAATGAAAAAGGCCTGCATTGATGCAGGCCTTGGATAGTAAGTGGTGCCGGCACCAGGAGTCGAACCCGGGACCTACTGATTACAAGTCAGTTGCTCTACCAGCTGAGCTATACCGGCGCAGAAGGGCCGCCATTATATCCATTCGCAAGGGCGAGTAAAGCTTGTGCGGGGCGCTTGGTTGCGGGCTCGGCTATCAGCAGGGTTTTGCTTATGCACAATGGCAATGCACTTGATACGCTCGTGCACGGTCTCTGTGCGGTGCGTCACGGATTTATGCAAGTTATTGTTTTTACTAGGCTAAAAATACTGGTCAAAAAATGATCAGTCGTTTCCGAGGCCATTCGGCAGGGCGCTTGCGGCATTTGCCCAGAAAGCATCAACAGAGTTATCCACAGCTTCTGTGAGCAACTCAGGCACGCTCGGCCAGCAGCAGCAGGTTGCGCGGGCTCAGCCGGTAGTCGCAGAAGCTGCCCAGTCGAACCGCATAGCCCTGCTCCTGCAGATACAGGGCGCGGTCGAGCAGCAGCCAGAGTTCCAGTGGGCGGCGGAACAGGTGGCGCAACAGTTCCAGGTTGCGCACCTCGGCCAGGCGCTGCCAGCCGCGGGCTTCCAGTTCGGCCCAGTCCTGTGCGCCGGGAGTCGGCACGCCGCGCAGGGCGGCGAGGTCGTGGCAGAAGCGGGCGAAGGGCTTGGCCAGCCAGTCGGCGGCCAGCGGCGGGGTGGGCAGGTATTGATCGACGCCGCGCAACTGGCGCTGCAGCAGGTCGAAGGCCAGGCGCCAGGCCATCGACTGGTCGCGCTGGCGGCGCACGCGGGCGCCGGCGGTGACGGTTTCGCTCAGCGGCAGGCCGAGGTCGTCGCGCGACAGCTGCAGGGACGAGCCCTGGGCAGCCGTGGACAGCGGCTGGTAGTGCGGCGTGGCGATGCGGTTATAGCAGCAGGGCGCCACCGCCAGTTGCCGGCAGCCGCGCGCACTGGCCAGCTGCAGCAGGCGCACGTGCAGGTCACCGCAGGCGTGCAGGGCCACCGGCGTATGCTCGGCCAGCAGGTGCCCGGCGGCGCCGGTGGCGAGCACGTCCTGCTGCAGATGGCGGGCGTCCAGGCCCTGGCGGTGGCTCAGGGCGGCGCCGGATGCCACCAGCGCGGGATCGTATTCCAGGCAGGTCAGGCGTTGCCCCTCATGCGCCAGCCAGCGCCCCAGGTGGCCCTTGCCCGCGCACCAGTCGAGCCAGTGGCCGGCCGGTGTGGCGAACTGCAGGCGGCTGGCGAAGGCCTGGATCTGCTGCAGCTTGCGTCCGGGGACGTCCACGGCGAGGCGGGCCGGGCGCGCGTCGATTGCCGTCTGCGGCAGTTCGCCCAATGCGGCGAGCGCCTTGGCCTGGGTCGCGAGTTCGGCGAAGGGCGCCGGTGCGTCCAGCTCCCAGGGCCTGCCGTGGCTGGCCTCGGCCTGCTGCAGCGTGCGTGCGCGCAGCCAGGCGGCCAGCTGCGGCAGTTCGCGTTCCCAGGGCAGTTGCCGCTGGACGAAGGGCTTGGGCCGCCACAGCGCCTGGTGGCGGACGAGAAAGACGTCCAGCGCCTGGAAGCGGGCGAGCAGCTGCTCGGCGGAGAGGATGGGCTCGGTCATGGTACGCGGCGGGCGGAACCGGGAGCCGCGGATTCTAGGTTTTGCGCGGCGGGCCGTCGAGGGGCGACGGCCCGGCGCTGCTCAGCGGCCCTGGCAGGCGTCGACGCGCAGCCAGCGTTCCAGCAGGCGGAAGGCGCGTACCAGGACGAAGGCGATGGCCAGGTAGAACAGGCCGGCGGCGAAGAAGATCTCCACCGGCAGGTAGGTGCGCGCGATGATGGTGCGCGCCATGCCGGTCAGCTCCAGCAGGGTCACGGTGCTGGCCAGGGCGCTGGCCTTGAGCATCAGGATCACCTCGTTGCTGTAGGCCGGCAGGCCAATGCGTGCGGCGCGCGGCAGGACGATGTAGAGCATGGTCTTGGCCCGCGACATGCCCAGCGCGCGCGCCGCCTCCACTTCGCCCGGCGGCACCGCCTGGATGGCGCCGCGCAGGATCTCGGCGATATAGGCGGCGGTGTGCAGGGTCATGGTGATGATCGCGCACCAGTAGGGGTCGCGCAGGTAGGGCCAGAGCGGGCCCTGGCGCACGGCGTCGAACTGGGCCAGGCCGTAGTAGACCAGAAACAGCTGCACCAGCAGCGGCGTGCCGCGGAAGAAGAAGATGTAGCCGTAGGGCAGGGCGCGCACGTACCAGTGCTTGGAGGCGCGGGCGATGCCCATGGGCAGGGCGAGGATCAGGCCGGCGATGACGGCGATGGCCACCAGCTCCAGGGTCAGCAGCGCGCCTTCGGACAGGCGCGGCAGCCATTTGATGATGACTTCCCAGTTCATGAGGCGCTCCGGACGAAGCCGCGGCTGGCGCGCTTCTCGAGGAAATGCAGGCCGATCATGGCGAGAACGGTCAGGCCCAGGTAGATGAAGGCGGCGACCATATAGAAGGTGAAGGGCTCCTTGCTGGCGGTCACGGCGATCTGCGAGCGGCGCATGATCTCTTCCAGGCCGATCACCGACACCAGCGCGGTGTCCTTCATCAGGATCATGAACAGGTTGCCCAGGCCGGGCAGGGCGATGCGCCACATCTGCGGCAGGATCAGCTTCCAGAGGATGCGTCCCTTGGACATGCCGAGGGCCAGGCCGGCTTCGCGGTGGCCCTTGGGGATGGCCAGGATGGCGCCGCGGAACACCTCGGTGGCGTAGGCGCCGAAGCACAGGCCGAGGGCGATGGTGCCGGCAGCGAAGGCGGAGAGCTCCAGGCTCTCGATGCCGAGCAGGTCGGCCAGGCTGCGCATCAGGTTGACCGTGCCGAAGTAGATCAGCAGCACCCAGAGCAGCTCGGGCACGCCGCGGACTATGGTCGAGTAGCTGCCGCCGAGCCACTGCAGCGGCTTGTACGGCGAAGTCTTGGCCAGCGCGCCGAGCAGGCCGAGCACCAGGCCCACCGCCAGCGCGGAGAGCGCCAGTTGGATGGTCATCAGGGTGCCGGCGGCCAGGGCGGGGCCGAATCCGTGGAGATCGAAAATCATCGGAGGGCTCGGGTAGCCGCGCCGCCGGGTGGCGACGCGGTGCCGTCAGGTCAGTAGATGCTGAACGGGAAGTACTTGTCGTTGATCCGCTTGTAGGTGCCGTCTGCGATGATGGCCTGCAGCGCGGTGTTCAGCTTCTCGCGCAGCGGGTCGCCCTTGCGCACGGCGATGCCGATCTTGTCGTTGTCGAATACCGGGTCGCCCTTGAACTCGAAGTCCTTGCCGGCGTCGCTCTTGAGCCATTCCCAGTTGACGAAGGTGTCGGCCAGCACGCCGTCGAGGCGACCGGAGGCCAGGTCGAGGTAGGCGTTTTCCTGGGTGTCGTAGAGCTTGATGTCGACCACCTTGCCCAGGTTGTCCTCCAGCCAGGTGCCGGCGATGGTGGCGCGCTGCGCGCCGATCACCTTGCCCTTGAGGCTGGCTTCGTCGGTCTTGAAGTCGGCCGACTTGGGCGCGATGAACTGCAGCTTGTTGGTGTAGTAGGGCTCGGTGAAGTCCACCGCCGCCTTGCGCTCCTCGGTGATCGACATCGAAGCGATCAGGAAGTCGAACTTCTTGGCGTTGAGGGCCGGGATGATGCCGTCCCAGTCGGAGGTGACCACCTCGCACTCAGCCTGCATCTTGGCGCACAGCGCCTGGCCGATTTCCACGTCGAAGCCGGTGACCTTGCCGCTGGCGTCGATCAGGTTGAAGGGCGGGTAGGCGCCTTCGGTGCCGAGTTTCAGCTTGTCGGCGGCGACTGCGCTGGTGCCGAAGGCCAGGGTGGCGGCCGCGGCCAGCAGGATCTTCTTATAGTTCTGCATGCATGTTGCTCCGTGTTAGCGATTGCTGGACATGAATTGTTTACAGCGTGCCGATAGCGGGTTGTCAAATACCTGGGCCGGTGGCCCCTGTTCTTCGACCAGGCCCTGGTGGAGGAACACCACCTCGCTGGACACCTGGCGGGCGAAGCTCATTTCGTGGGTGACCAGCAACATGGTGCGGCCCTCCTCGGCAAGCGCGCGGATCACGTTAAGCACTTCTTGTACCATCTCCGGGTCCAGCGCCGAGGTGGGCTCGTCGAACAGGATCACCTTCGGCTGCATGGCCAGGGTGCGGGCGATGGCCGCGCGCTGCTGCTGGCCGCCGGAGAGCTGGTTGGGGTAGACGTGACGCTTGTCGGCGATGCCGACCTTGGCCAGCAGCGCCTCGGCCACCTCGATGGCCTCGGCCTTGCTCTGGCCGAGCACGCGGCGCGGCGCCTCGATGATGTTGTCGAGCACGCTCATGTGCGGCCACAGGTTGAAATTCTGGAAGACGAAACCGATCTCGCTGCGCAGGCGATTGATCTGCCGGTTGTCGGCGGCGACCAGGTCGCCGTTCTTCGCGGTCTTGAGCTTGAGCTCCTCGCCGGCGACGAAGATCTGTCCCTGGTGCGGGTTTTCCAGCAGGTTGATGCAGCGCAGGAAGGTGGACTTGCCGGAGCCGGAGGAGCCGAGAATGGAGATGACGTCGCCGTCTTTGGCCGTCAGGGAAATGCCCTTGAGCACTTCGAGGTCGCCGTAGCGTTTGTGCAGGTTGCGGATTTCCAGCGCGGGCGTCGCCTCGGCCATGGGGTGTGATCCTCTTCTTCTTCGAAAGCGCTCCGGCGTGCAGCGGGCCGTCCTGGCTGGCGGCCAAGCTAGCATAGCGTTTCCGTGACCGCCAAGCCGTTTGCTGGCCTATGGCTTGCTCCAGGGGCGGGGTGTCGCCTGGCTGCAGCTGCTTGTCGCGCAGGCGAAACAATGGCGCGGGGAAATCGCCGGAGGCAGAAAGCAAAAAGCCCCAGCACAGGGCTGAGGCTCTTCGTTTGCTATTCATGGTGCCAGGGACGGAATCGAACCACTGGCCGCGTGCCCCGTAATTGCTGGCGTGCGTTGCGGAGCGGTTCTTTCCATGCCCCTAAAAATGCCCCTAAAAACCAAAGTACCTGTCGCTCAGGGCATATTCTGCCTCAAAGCTCCCAGGGCTTCCCAGTCAGCTTGTGAATGTTATGCGGGCCTGCTTGGCACGGCAACCTTCTTCCTTGAGTGGGTAGGCTTTGGCTAGGCGGGACGTGCTGTTTACTCTTCATTGGTTTGACAGCTAAGCCATTTTATATGTGCGCTCGTTCCATCAAGGCCGGGGTAAATGGTGCCCCGATGAATACCATAGCGATAGAGTTGTTGCTTCAATTTTTTTCTTATCTTTTTGGGGATTACGATTTTGTAAATCTGTTCAGACGTAAAGCCTTGCGTGACGTTTTGATGGATTGTGAACAGCCCGCTCTGCGCAATAATTCTAGGTGTTAAATGCGCTGGTGTATAACGAAGTACGGGCTGGTCGCTTGGAAAAAGTAGGGGGTTTGCGTACTCGCTCAGTTCTAAGTTAACTGGTGGCTGGTCATCTACATATATGTACACCGCTGAGTCGCAGTTGCAATCCTCTTCTACTGCAAAATATAAGGCTATGAGGGGGTTGACTGTCCAATCCAAGAGGCGTGTTGGTAAACCATGATGCTGAGCGAGTGCTAGCCACTCCCAATCATTTCTTGGTGTGAAATTTAGGTGCGGCAGCGCCTGTTCTTTGAATTGCTTGAATATAATCTCTTCGGCGTGTTCAATTCTTGTGCTGTCTATAGGTAGGCGCCCAATTGATGGGGTTATTTCGTACCTAGAGTCTTTTACTCCGCGAAATACTACATTTTCGCCCAGATGCCTTTCAACTAGGTTGTGGAAATCTACAAAGCTGTGAATGGTTTCTTTTCGGTATTCATCAACATACCGTTGTATATCAAGGTCAAAGTTATTTTTGCGTATGCTGTCTAGGGGTACTACTTCTGAGTAAAGTTCGATGCTTTTGCGTTCTGTTGCCGTGGTTAAGATATTTTCTAGATCTTGATTGCGGAAGTAGTTGTACCAGCGTTCTTTTCCATATTGGTTGCTGGCGTCAATAAAAAGAATGTTATCAGTGTGTTGTCTTTGCTTCTTGAAAATAAGAATGCATGCTGGAATGGCTGTGCCATAAAAAAGGTTTGGAGGGAGGCCTATGACAGTGTCCAGGCAATTCAGCTCTTGTATTAGATACTTACGAATTTTTTGTTCTGAATTACCACGAGAGAGCACTCCTAGAGGCAGTACAACTGCCATAGTTCCGTCATCTGCAAGCTGTCGAAGCATGTGCTGCACAAAAGCAAAATCAGCTTTTGATCGTGTCGGTTCGGGGCCGTAATCGTGGAGTAACATTTGTTTGCTGTATGAGCGTGAGGGCTCCCAGCTTGTGCCAAATGGCGGGGCAGAAAGCACTACTTCGAAGCGTTGGCCTAAGTGCTTGGGATCCTCTAGAACATTTCCGAGTTGTAGGTTTACGAGGCTAAGATTTTTTCCGTGCATTAACATGTTCATACGGGCAAGCCTGAGTGTGCTTGCGTTGATATCTTGGCCGGCTAATTCTTTAATAATAAATCGTTGCTCGGAGACTGCTAGCAGCAATCCTGCAGAGCCACAGGCGGGATCATACACACTGATGATTTCTTCTCTGCCCTGCGTTACTAGCTTTGCTAGGAGCAGTGATACTGTGGAAGGTGTTAAGTAGTCACTGCCTCTCTTGCCATCGTTTCTCGCCAGGACTTCTAGTGCGGCCGTAAATATATGGCCCATTTCTTCATGCGATATGTGGAAAATGCCAAGTGATAGTTGGCTTAATGTGGATAGCACCTCTTGAAGATATTTGTCTTCGATTAGGAGGCGTGAGCGCCTGTCTACTAATATTCCTTCTAGCTGAGGATTTGCAGTTTCTATTGCGATTAATGTGGATTCTAGTTTTTCGCTTATGTTGTATCTTGTGCTTAGTATTTCGTGCCAGGAGCAGTCCGTAGGTATTGTGTAGCGATGCGGTATTTCGAGATCGGTTAACTCGTTTTTTGCTATCTCGTCATGGTATGTGTCAGAGATTCTTTTAAATATAAGTAGGGGGAGTAAGATGTCTTTGTAATCGACGTGAGGCATGGCGCCGCGTAATATGTTTGCACAACGCATGAGTGCCGTGTTTATGGCCGCCGAACGGTCGTCGTACGACTCGCTATGAGTCATTATGGTCTCCCTCTAATTCTGCTGAGCTAAGTCTGGGGCTGATTTTTAAGGCAGTTGCTGTGGGCGCTTTTGCCTCATGCTGCGTTCAAGTATTAGCTTGCCCGCGCAATGCCTCGTAAAGCCGTGCCGGCCCCAGCAGCAAGTTGATCACCTCGCGCTGAATCTGCTCCGAGTTCAGTGCCTGCAAACTCAAATTGCTTTGCGCCGAATGGCTATCTATCAGCGCATCAATAAACACCCGTGTCAGGTCGGGTGAGCTGGCGAATTGTTCTTTGGTGTTGTTCGCCGCCTGCTGTGCCAGTACCTCGGATTCCAGCAGCTTCTCACGCTGGCTGTTGAGCCAGGACAGCTTGTCGCCATCGGTTGTGTCTGCGCCGAACAGCTCGTTGACCTTCTCGACGATCTGGCTGAGGTAGAGCTTTTCCTTCTCCTGCACCTGGCCGCTACCGGTAGCGCTCATCGGTGGCAGTTTCGGGTATTCGCCGTTTACCAGCGGTAGGTCGCGGGTGCCCTTGTCTTTCAGCTTGTAGCGCACCAGTTCCAGGCGAGACAGATCCACTCCTTCGCGCTCCCGGCCGAACTCGATCAGCGGCAGCAGGTGCTTGAAGAACAGCTGACGTTTCTCAATATCGGTATTGCCGTAGTCGAAGATCTGCGAGAGGAAGGCATACAGGCGCTGGAAGCTACCCATGTCGCGCTTGAACAGCACCAACGCATCCATTTCATCCTTGGCCGCTTTCACCGCCTCACCATCGCCGTTCGCTTCGGCTGCCCGCAACTCATCTTGCGCGATGCGGTAACGCACCAGCAGGCGGTTGGCCACTGGCTCCAGAGCCGCACTCAGCTCGCTCTGACGTGCCGCTGGATTGAGTAGCACCGTTACCACCCGCTCGACCTCGAACTGATCGTAGTGCCCAGCGCTGTCCAGCTTGGTGCGCAGGTCGTAGACCAGGTGCGGGTCGGTCACGTCTTCCAGCTCGGCGGTGCTGTAGTAGGCCTTGAACGCTGTGAGGATCTCGTCCGGCTCGTTGACGAAGTCCAGCACGTAGGTTGTGTCTTTCTTTGGATATGCGCGGTTTAGTCGCGATAGCGTTTGCACGGCCTGAATGCCGCCCAGCTTCTTGTCCACGTACATGCCACAGAGCAGCGGTTGGTCGAAGCCGGTCTGGAATTTGTTAGCCACCAGCAGAATCTGGTACTCGTCGCCGCTGAACGCTTCGCGGATATCGCGGCCACGCAGGTGCGGGTTCAGCGCCTGGCTGGTTTCAGTGAAGGGGTCAGGGCCAGACTCGGGGTCATTTACTTCGCCGGAGAATGCCACCAAGGTGCCGATCGGATAGCCCTGGCGCTTTACGTACTGGTCGATTGCCAACTGCCAGCGCACCGCCTCCTGGCGGCTGGAGACCACCACCATGGCTTTGGCTTTGCCCTCCAGTAGCGGCTGCACGTTTTCGCGGAAGTGCTCGATGACCACCTGCACTTTCTGCGCGATGTTGTAGGGGTGCAGCTTCACCCAGCGCATGATGCCTTTCAGTGCCTGGCTGCGCTCCACCTCGGCGTCGCTCAGCTCTTCACCGTTGTGCGCCAGCTTGAAGGCGGTCTTGTACGCCGTGTAGTTTTGCAGCACGTCGAGGATAAAGCCCTCCTCGATAGCCTGGCGCATGGAGTACACATGAAACGGCGCCGGCAGGTTGCTGCTCGATGCAGGCAGTTCAGGGTTTGGCCGTCGGCCGAACAGCTCCAGGGTCTTGGCCTTGGGCGTGGCGGTAAAGGCTACGTAGGTGATGCCGCTCTCGGCGGAGCGTGCGCTCATCTGCGCCGCCAGAATGTCCTCGGTACTCGCTTCGCCGCCATCGGCCAGCTCTTGCAACTCCTCGATGGACAGCACCTGCTTGAGCTTGGATGCGGCCTCGCCGGTCTGCGACGAGTGCGCCTCATCGGCGATCACCGCAAAGCGCTTGCCCTCGGTGGCCGCTAGCTCTTGCACCGCCTTCAATGCAAAGGGGAAGGTCTGGATGGTGCACACCACGATCTTCTTGCCGCCGGCCAGCGCCTTGGCCAGCTCACCGCTCTTGCTCGCCGACTCACCAGTGATGGTCGCCACCACCCCAGTGGTGCGCTCGAAGCTGAAAATCGCCTCCTGCAGCTGTGCATCCAACACCGTACGGTCAGACACCACCAGCACCGACTGGAACAGCTTGTGCTGCTCGGCAGCATGCAGGTCCGCGAGGAAGTGCGCGGCCCAGGCAATCGAGTTGGTCTTGCCGGAGCCGGCCGAGTGTTGAATCAGGAACTTGCCGCCTGGCCCTTCCTCCAGCACCTTGGCCACCAGTTTGCGCGTGGCATCGAGCTGGTGATAGCGCGGGAAAATGATCGACTTGAGCTGCTTCTTCTTGTCCTTTTGCGCCACCAGGTAGCGGGCGATGATCTCCAGCCAGCTATCGCGTTGCCACACCTGTTGCCAGAGGTAGGCCGTGGCATGGCCATCTGGGTTGAGCGGGTTGCCTGCACCGCCGTCGTTACCCAGGTTGAACGGCAGAAAGCGCGTTGCCGCGCCCTCCAGACGGGTGGTCATCTGCACTTCGCGGTTGCTCACGGCGAAGTGCACCAGCGCACCTGCTGGGAAACTCAGCAATGGCTCTGTCCGGCCCTTGGGCTTTGGCTCGCGGTCGAAGCGATATTGATCCACTGCATCCTGCACCGACTGGGTGAAATCGGTTTTCAGCTCGCAGGTCGCGACCGGGATGCCGTTAAGGAACAGCACCAGATCGATGGAGTTCTCGCAGGCCAGCGAGTAGCGCACCTGGCGTACCACGCGCAGGCGATTGGCCGCGTACCTGGCGGTCAATTCCGGGTTCATGCTCAGTGCCGGCTTGAACTGCGCCAGTTGCAGCGGCTGACGCAGCCCCAGCAACTCAATGCCCTGGCGCAACACGTCGAGAGTGCCGCGCTCGTCGAGGGATTTACGCAAGCGATCAAGCAGCACCGCCTCGGCTGCCGCGCCATGGTTCTTGCTCAGCGCCTCCCAGGCCTTGGGTTGAGTGTTCTTGACCCAGTCCAGCAGGTCGGCAGGGAATAGCGCCCGCGCACGGTCATAGGCCTGCGCGTCGCCTGCGGCATGCAGCCAGCCATTGGCGGCAAGGTGCTCGCAGATCTCGTTCTCGAAGGACACTTCCTTATGCAGGCTCATGCTGTACTTATCCTTTGCCTAAGTCTGATTGGCCGCGAGGCTGAATGGAGGATGCTTGCCTTCCTGACTTCAGTCGAGGGCCGGTGGGCTCCGATTGAGCCCATCCATCAAATAACCATCAAATAAACCACCGGCCTGTAGCACCCGTATTTGCTGGGCTCTGCTATCCGCCGGGGCGAGAACACGTTAATTCGTCAATTAACGATCAAATAAACCCTCATGCCCACCAGGGTAGATAGCGAGCGTTGCGATTACCTTGATCGGGATCGTAAGGTTTGATCTGTTGAGCCTCCAGCGCATCCCTGATGATTCGTGAGGCAATGGCACTGTTGTGTGCCTCGATACCGAAGCGCTCGCGCAGGCTGGCGTTGGTCATGGGGTCTTGTTCGACACAGCGCAGACAGGCGTGCATGTAGCAGGCGTGTACACGGTCGTTGCGATCCATATCCTTGAGCGCGCGGTGCGCAAACAGCATCACGCGGGTCGCATGATCCTCGGTTTCGAAGCGCGGGGCCGGCAATTGGTAGAGCTCTGTCTCGAAGACCACTTTGTCCACGCCGCTACCACGCTCTTCACAGATGCCTACCAAGCGCATGAACGACGCCAGTGATTCGTTGCGCGAGCGGGGAGGGCTGTCGAGAAAACGCGCCGTGCTGACCAATGGCACACCTGGATTGGTGATTTCCATTCGGTCAGCGAACACCTCCACGGTTGGCCCCATTCCGGTGATCGAGAAGTCCTGGTGGATCAGCGCATTGGCCACCAGCTCGCGTACTGCCAGGTCGGGGTACATGGGCACGTCCTTGCGGATGGCTTTGCCGACCACCTCGTTGCGCGGCAACAGGGCGCTGATGTAATCGATCAGGCCCAGAAATCCCGAGGCATAGCCCTTATGGCCTTCCTGCTCGCGCAGGGTTTTCAGGCGGCCTTTGCCCTCATAAACGATCACCCGCACAGCCTTGCGCGACAGGCTCTTGAAGCGATGAAGGTCTTTGGCGAACAGGATGGCGCCCAGGTTGGTGATGTCCCAACTGCTTGCCTGGTTACGCACCAGCATGGCCTCATCGCTCAGGCGCGCCAGAATGCCGGCTTGATCGGTGGGCAGCGGTAAATTGCGCAGATCGAAATACGCCGGGTAGTCGAGCAGCGTCAGCACTTCATTGGCGCTCAGCTGGGTTGCCGCCAACTGGGCCTCGAAGGGCGTCAGGTCGAAGATGCGCCACAGGGAGCGCTCCTGATCTGGGAAATCCTTGAGCGGCTTCTTGTAGGAGCCGATGCGGATAAATTCGCGCCCCTCGAACTGAGTCGGCCGCCCCGAGGCGCGGGGTATTTCAAGAATGACCACCGACTTGTCATCGACCATCAGGCGATGGAAGCGAAAGTGCAGGCGTGGGCTCAGTGAGCGCAGCAACCAGCTTTCCAGCTCTTCGTTGCCCTTGCGGGCGGCGTGCGGGTCGAAGTGGGTGCCGACCACCTCATGGCCATTATTGCTGATGCCCCAGAGCAGGTAGGCATTGCTCTTGCCATCCAGAGCGGCGGCGTTGGACAGGGCCGACAGGTACTCGCCAATTTCGGCGGGATCGCTATTGTTCTCCTTGAACTCCACCCAGGTCGTTTCCGCCGGCAGCTTGCACAGCTCGCGCACCAGGCCGACCAGATAGCTTTCATCGCGATCCAGGGTCATTCGGCCTCCAGGCGGTTGTTGGTGTTCATCGACGCTATCCATTACGCATGTGCCAGTACGCACAGTGCAGCCTATCTTAGTTTTCCTGATAGCTACGTTCGATCAGGTGCTTGGCGCGCTCCAGATCGGCAGGGGTGCGCAGGCTCAGTTCCAGATCGCCGGTGCCCCAGTGGCCGATGCTGCGCACATCGCGGCTAAAGCCTTCGGCCAGTTCGACCGAGTCCGGGTTGAGCTTGAGGAACAGCAGCAGGCGCTTGGGCTGGATCACCACGCTGGCGAAATTTTTCAGCCGGCGGAAGGCTAGGTAGAGCTTGAGAGGCTTTTCCTGCACATCGTCGCCGAGCGAATGCAGGTAGCTGCTGGTCTGCTCGAACAGCGCGGCGATCTCCGCCGGAGCCAGCGCCAGTTGTTCCTGCCAGGTCTTGTCTTTGCTCGCTGCTGCCGGCTTGCCCACTTCGGCCTCGGCCGTTGGGGCGGTGATCAGGGTGCTGGCCGCGCTGACCGAGTTGACCAGCTCCAGCAGCAACAAGTCATCGCCAAACAGCTTGTAGCGGATCAGCTCGATATTGCGCTGGATCAGCTGCACGGCGTGCTGGTCGTAGCGAGTGAAGTCGGCGGCGATGCACAGCAGTCGGGTGCCGGCCCATTCGATCTGCTCGGCGGCCTGCTTGCCGAGCTTTTCCATCACCAGCCAGCGGAACTCGGCCTGATGGTCGAGCAACCAATCTAGGTAGAACAGGCCCTGGTTGATCACGTTCTCGTTGCTATGGCGCTTGTACTCGATGATGACCGGGCAGCCGTTCTCGTCCAGGCCCAGGGAGTCTATACGGCCCTTATGGGTCTTGCCGGTGGCGTATTCACTGGCGAGAAAGCGCACGCCGAGAAAACACTCCATCTGCGCCTCGATCAGGCTTTGCAGCTGCTTTTCCACCGCCACGGCGCGGCCGGGTAGTTCGCAGGCGGAGCCATTAGCGCCTAGGCGAAATAGCTGGATATCGCTCATGCGGCTTGCTCCTGTTCATCCTTGACTGGCCCGCGTACATCGATCTGGCCGGTAACGGCGGCGGAGATTAGGGCGGTGCGGCGTTCTTTGAGTAGGGAAATAGCTTTTTCTGTTTCCTGAAGCAAATTTTGGAAGGACTTCAGCTCTGTTGCGAGATATCGAGCAATGTCCCGTTGCTCGGCAAGTGGAGGGATGAGCACTGGCGTGCGTCGCAGCATATCCAAGGTTATTTCCTTGAATGTCGCTCCCTTGGCCATTGAGTCAAAGTAGACCTGCAGGCCCGTGGAGTTAATTAGGTTAAGCAAGTAGTCCCGCTCGACACATTCTCCCGGTGAAATCTTGGCCGTACCTTGAGTCAAATTTGCCCCATCCAGTTCTTCTGGCAGGGGGAGGCACTTACCTACACTTGCGCGAATCGCAATTACCAGATCACCAAAGAAAACCTTTGAGCGTGAGTACGACTGGTCTATTTCTCTTGATGTCCTTGAATAGCCCTCCAGGGGTAATGATTCACCAGACATATCGCTCGTTTTGATGTAGGGAATGCCACCTTCAACATGAGGTCCCGCTTGGACAATGCCATAGGTGATGCTCGTGCCGTCTCGGGCTACGTACTTTAGTTGCGAAACTTCCCAGTGCGCCGGCACCTCGCCCAGCCATTCAACCCCGGAGTCCTTCATCGGCGCCGTCGGATCGAGCCCCTTGGTCACTGCATGGGAAATCACCGCCTGACGCTTTTCCTTCAGCAGTGCGATCAGCTTTTCCTTCTCGGCCATCAGGCCTTCGATCTTGGCAGTTTCGTGACTCAGGAACGCAGCGATTGCGTTCTGCTCGCTTAGCGGAGGAACTGGTATGCGGAGATTGGAGACGATTTCAACCGAGAGTCCAGGTTGGGCCGCAGACACAGAGTATTGGTTAAGGTCCATCGCCCGCATCAGCTCTCCGAGCCACACCGTACTTATAGATCGAACCGGTGTTGCAACTACTGCATGTTCAGATGCCCAAAACTGTCCCTTGGCGTAATTGATATTTCCGCAGAGCGCGCCTTGTCGGCCAATTAATGCGTAGTGCCCTTCATGGGTAAAGGAGTCGGTATACCCCCTCAAGCCATTGCCACCAAAAACAGGATATTGACCTTCGGTATCAATGCTTTCAGCAGTTATTGACTCGCCACTTTGTAGATATGCCACCCGTTTTAAAGCGGAAATATCCCAATGCCCCGGCACCTTCCCCAACCACTCCACTCCAGAGTCTTTGTACTCGGGATAACGCGGAAAACTCATGCCGACAGCCTCCCGATCATCGCCAGGATGCGGTCGGTCACGCCTTTCAGTTCGGCATCGATCTCGGCCAGCGGCCGTGGTGGTTCGAATACATAGAAATGCCGGTTAAACGGAATCTCGTAGCCGACCTTGGTTTTGTCGTGGTCGATCCAGGCGTCCGGGGCGTGGGGCAGCACTTCGCGTTTGAAGTAGGCCTGCACGTCTTCGCCGAGCGGCACGTTTTCCGTGTCGCGCAGGCTGCTGTCAGGCTGTGGTTTGCCCTTCTGTTTGCCCTTCTGGCCGATAACGATGGCGCCGTGCTCATCGCGTAGCGGGCGTTCGACGGTGATGGTCTGGTAGCCGAAGGCCTGGTTGGGCAGCAGGCGTGACAGTGGGGCGAGTTTGACCTTGCCGCCAGCCGGTATGCTGGGCTCGGCCTCGCCGTCACGCAGAATCTGCCGGGCGACTTCCTTGCCGTCGGCATCCAGCACGGTGGCGAGGCGCGCCTCGACGCACTGGCCGAACAGCTGGGTGATTTCTTCGATGGCGCTGTCGGGCATTTCCTTGCGCTTGGAACCGAGGCTCTTGCGCATCTTCTGCCAGAAGCTCGATGCATCGATCAACTGCACCAGGCCCTTGCGCTGGGCCGGCTTGCGGTTGGTCAGCACCCATATATAGGTGCTGATGCCGGTGTTGTAGAACATATCGGTGGGCAGGCCGATGATCGCCTCGACCAGATCGTTCTCCAGCACATAGCGGCGGATCTCGCTTTCGCCGGAGCCGGCACCGCCGGTAAACAGCGGCGAGCCGTTGAGCACGATGGCAAAGCGGCTGCCGCCCTCGTTGGCCGGGCGCATCTTGGCGATCAGGTGCATCAGAAACAGCAGTGAGCCGTCGGAAACGCGCGGCAGGCCGGGGCCGAAACGGCCGTTGAAGCCTTGCTGCTCGTGCTCCTGGCGGATGACCTTCTCGACCTTCTTCCACTCCACGCCAAACGGCGGGTTGGACAGCATGTAATCGAAGCGCTTGCCGGCATGGCCATCGTCGCTAAGGGTGTTGCCGGCTTTGATATTGGCCACTTCCTGGCCCTTGATCAGCATGTCCGCCTTGCAGATGGCGTAGGACTCGTCGTTGAGCTCCTGGCCATGCAGATTGAGGCGCGCTTGGGGATTGTGCTCGACCAGGTACTCTTCGGCGATCGACAGCATGCCGCCGGTACCCGCTGTTGGGTCATACAGGTTGCGCACCACGCCAGGGTTGGTCAGCACCTCGTCGTCTTCGATGAAGATCAGGTTGACCATCAGGCGGATCACTTCACGCGGGGTGAAGTGCTCCCCGGCGGTTTCGTTGGAGATTTCCGCGAACTTGCGAATCAGCTCCTCGAACACCAGGCCCATCTGCATGTTGTCCACGGCTTCAGGGTGCAGGTCGATCTGGGCGAAGCGTTCGGCCACCTGGTAGAGCAGGCCGCATTTGTGCAGACGGTCGATCTGGGTCAGAAAGTCGAAGCGCTCGAAGATATCGCGCACCGGCAGGGAGAAGCCCTGGATATAGCTGTAGAGGTTTTCGCGGATATGGTCGGGGTCGCCCATCAGCTTGGCCATATCCAGCGGCGAGATGTTGTAGAAGCTCTGCCCTGCCTTGCGCAGCAGAAAGGGCTCTGGGTTGGCCACCAGCTTCAACTTCTCGGCCTGTTCGGCCAACACCGCTGCCTTGGTCTTCTCCAGCACGCAGTCCAGGCGGCGCAGCACGGTGAAGGGCAGGATCACCTTGCCGTATTCGGACTGGCGGTAATCACCACGCAGCAGGTCGGCAACCGACCAGATAAAGGCGGACAGGGCTTGTTGGTTCATGGGGCTTGATCCTTGTGTACAGCTTCCTGGCAAAACGAGAACGCGTTGCTGGGGACGAATCTGCGGGATTATGCCGAGGGGAAGAGGTGCTGGCGACAGCCGAGTGGATGCTGACGGTGCGGAAGGGAGGAAATGCAGGCAATAAAAAACCGGCTCAGAGGCCGGTTTTTTCAAGCGACTTGCATCGCTTGTTAAATCAGTGGTGCCCAGGGACGGAATCGAACCGCCGACACGGGGATTTTCAATCCCCTGCTCTACCAACTGAGCTACCTGGGCCAACGGGGCGCTATTAGACGGATTTGAAGGATCAGTGTCAAGCGCGGGTTTGAAAAATATTTAATTATTACGGGCGCTTAGGTGCGTAGCGGGTGGGGTGCGCCGTGCGCACCCTGGATCCTCATTCGCTCGGCGGCACGTAGCCTTCGGCCTGGGCGTATTCCTCGCCGGAGAGGAACTTGTCCATCTCGGTCTGCAGGAACTTGCGGTCCTCGGCGTTCATCATGTTCAGCCGGCGTTCGTTGATCAGCATGGTCTGGTGTTTCTGCCACTCGTCCCAGGCCTGCTTGGAGACGTTGGCGAAGATGTCCTCGCCCTTGGGGCCGGGGTAGGGCGCGCGATCCAGGCCGGGCAGTTCCTGTTTGTATTTGCGGCACAGCACGGTGCGGGTCATGTCGGTTCTCCAGCATTGATGGCTTGCGCCGCGCGTTTGAGCAGCTTCTTCACCGGGGCGGCGAGGCCCAGGCGCGGCGGGGTGGCGAGGTTATACCAGAGCCAGTCGCCCTCGGCCACGCGGCTCGGCTGCTCGGTCACCTGCACCAGCCAGGGTTCGATGGCCAGCTGGAAATGGCTGAAGGTGTGGGTCAGGCCTTCCAGTTCGCGGCGCCGGCCGAGCTCGAGCTGCTGTTGCTGGCCGAGGCGGTCGAGCTGTTCGAGGTCGTCCAGTTCCGGCAGGCTCCATAGCCCGCCCCACAGCCCGGTGGAGGGGCGGCGATAGAGCAGGATGTCGCCGGCGGCGTTGACCAGCAGCGGCATCAGCGTGCGTTTCTGCGGCAGTGCCTTGCGCGGCTTGGCTATCGGGTAGCGGATTTCCAGGCCGAGCAGATGCGCCTGGCAGCCGCTGCGCACCGGGCACAGCAGGCAGCTGGGCTTGCTGCGGGTGCAGAGGGTGGCGCCCAGGTCCATCATCGCCTGGGTGTAGTGGTTGACCCGTTCGTGCGGGGTGAGGCGCTCGGCGACGTCCCACAGCTGTTTGGCCACCTTCGGCTCGCCGGGATAGCCCTCCTGCGCGATGTAGCGCGCCAGCACGCGCTTGACGTTGCCGTCGAGGATCGGCGCGCGCAGGCCCATGCTCAGGCTGGCGATGGCGCCGGCGGTGGAGCGGCCGATGCCGGGCAGCTCGGCCAGCGCCTCGACGCTGCGGGGAAACTCGCCGCCGTGCTCGCGCATGACGATCTGCGCGGTCTTCTGCAGGTTGCGCGCGCGGGTGTAGTAGCCCAGGCCGGTCCACAGGTGCAGCACTTCGTCTTCCGGCGCTTCGGCCAGGTCGCGCACCGTGGGCAGCGCGGCCATAAAACGGTCGAAGTAGCCGAGCACGGTGCTGACCTGGGTCTGCTGCAGCATGATTTCCGACACCCAGACACGGTAGGGCGTGATGTTCTGCTGCCAGGGCAGATCCTTGCGCCCGTGCTGGTCGTACCAGGCCAGCACGGCGCCGTTGAACTGCTCGGGGCTCATCGGTTGAACAGGCCCTTGAGTGCGTCTTTCAGGTCCGGGCTGACCTTGTCGCCGAGCTTCTCTTCCAGCTTCTCGGTCAGCTTGTTGCCGGCCAGGCGCGCGGCGATCTTGCCGAGGCCATCCTGGTCCAGGCGGCAGGCCTTGGCGCCCAGTTCCAGCGGGCCGCGGCAGCGCAGCGGCCATTCGATGCCGACGTAGCGTTCGTTGACCTGGCAGGCCGGGTCGGGCATTTCGCGCTGGTCGCCCTCGAGGGTGATGCCGACCTGGTAGTCGAGGCCGAGCACGCGCAGGTCGAGGTCGCCCTTGCCGCTGACCGCCAGGCCCGGCACCAGCGCCTTGAGATCGGGGTTGTGGGCGACGCCGTCACGCACGTTGAGACTGCCCTTGAGTTCGCGGAACGGCGTGTCCTTGCCGGTCGGCGGGTTGCTCGGCACCTTGCGGTTGAGGGTGGCGATGCCGCGGCACAGCTGCTGTTCGAGGTTGGCATCGACCAGCACGCCGTCGTTGAGGACGAAGCTGGCGTTGCCGTTGAGCGCTTCGATCCAGGCCTTCTGGCTGTTGCCGCGGCTGTTGAACTTGGCGTCGAGGTCGAGCAGGCCCTTGATCGGCGAGGGCTGGCCGTCCTTCTTCAGCAGCGGCTCCAGCGGCATACGGCTGAGGCGCTGCTCCAGGCTGAGCATCGGCTCGGCCTGGCGCACGTCGATGCGACCGGTACTGACGAAGCTGCCGCCCTGCAGCTTGCCGCGGGCCTCTTCCAGGTTGATCAGGCCGCCGCGGCCGTTGGCCTTGATGCGGACATCCTCGAACTGCTGCTTGTCGTAGGTCAGCTGGCCCAGGCCCAGTGCCAGTTGCAGGTCGAGCTTGCGCAGCTGGTCCACCGGCAGCACCTTCTCGTCGCTCCAGGCCTGCTGGGTCGGCGCCTTGGGCAGCGGCGTGGTGCCGTCCTTGCCGGCGCCGGCGATGCTGTCCTTGACCTCGGCCTTGCGTGCGGCGCCGGCACTGTCCTGGGCTTTCGGCGGCAGGTAGCGGTCGAGGTCGAGTTTGTCGCCCTTGAGGTCGGCGCGCAGCGCCTGGCGGGCGAAGTCGGCCACGCCGAGGCTGCCGGTGAAGGTGCTGCCGTCCAGCTTGAGGTTGAGTTCTTCCAGCATCACGCCCTTGGTCGAGCCGCTCAGGCGGCTGGCTAGTTCGAACTGGCCGAGGCTGTCGGCGTCCTGCATGGCCGGCAGTTCGACGCCGATGCCGGTGAGGAATTCGCGCAGGTTGAGCGGGGCGATGGACAGGCCACCGGCCAGCTTGGCGTCCTTGTCCAGCTCGCGCAGTTTCAGCTCGCCGAGCGCGCGCAGCTGGTTGGCGGACAGTTTCAGGCCGTTCCATTCGGCGACGTTGGCCGCCAGGTCGACCAGCAGCTGCCCCTGGGCGGCGAAGTTCAGCGTCTTGCCCTTGAGCGGCTCGCCCGAGGCTTCGCCGGCCAGCTTGAGGTCTTCGAACTGGTAGCGCTTGAGCGCGCGGTCGAAGCGCAGCTGGCCCTCCAGCTCGCTGCGCGCGCGCAGCAGCGGCTGGTTGGTGCCGAAGAAGGCGCCGAGCTTGAGCGGGATGGCCGCGCCCTCGCGGATGGCGCCGGTCTTCAGCTCGATGTTTTCCAGGGTGAATTGCTGGTCCTGCTGCGCGTCGTGGTAGTCGATGCGCGAGTTGCTCAGGGTCAGGCTGTCGATATCCAGCTTGATCGGCTGGCCGGCGGGCTTGTCGGTCTTCGTCTCGCTGGGGGCGTCGCTGGCTGGCGGCTGTTCGCTCGGCGTTTGCGCCGCTGCGCTGGCCTGCGCCGGCTTGCCTATGCCTTCCCAGTTGCCGCGGCCCTTGGCGTCGCGCTGCAGGTTGAGGTTGAGGCCGTCGATGCGGATGTCGCTCATCTGCACTTCCTTGCGCAGCAGCGGCAGCACCCGCACCGACAGGCCGAGCAGGCGCAGGTCGGCGAAGGGCTGCTCCGGGGTGTCGGCGCTGGCCAGGGTGGCGTCGGTCAGCTCCAGGCCCAGCCAGGGGAACAGGCTCCAGCCGATATCGCCCTTGAGCTGCAGCTCCAGATTGGCCTTGTCGCGGGCCAGCTGGCGGATCTCGTCCTTGTAGTCGTTGGGGTCGAACAGGTGGGTCAGGGCGAACAGCAGCGCCACTATGAGCAGCAGCAGCCCGAGGAGGAAGAGACCCAGGATCTTGCCGAGCGCTTTCATGGACGAGTCCTTGTTTTGATAACGGATTGCGGGCGGCCTGCGCGTCGGGCGCGGGCGGCCGTCGATATGGGCGCCGAGTATAGCGTTACAGGGCCGCGGCGACCCGCTCGGCGATGGCCAGGCTGGCGGTCAGCCCCGGCGACTCGATGCCGAACAGATTGACCAGGCCGGGCAGGCGGTGATCGGCAGGGGTTTGGATCAGGAAGTCGGCGGGCGGTTCCCCCGGGCCGCTGAGCTTGGCGCGCACGCCGGCGTAGCCGGGTTGCAGACGCGCGGCGTCGAGCGCCGGGAAGTAGCGACCGATGGCGGCGGCGAAGGGCGCGCGCAGGCGCTCGTCGACCCGGTAGTCGAGGGCGTCCAGCCAGTGCACGTCGGGGCCGAAGCGCAGCTGGCCGGCCAGGTCGA
>NZ_AVOF01000273.1:0-4293 GCF_000465935.2 Pseudomonas sp. EGD-AK9 | reverse complement strand
GGCGCTCCTCGCCAGGCGTGGCCGCGCCGCCGGCACGTTCGCCGGGCTTGGCCTGGCGCTCTTTGGCGTACACCTCGGCGAAGCTGGAGGCCTCGTTCTTGCTGGGCTCCGGCGCTTTCGCCGGCGGCTTCGCTTTGCTCTTTACCTCAGGCGTGGCCTGCAGGCGTAGATCGGGCATCGCGGACATGGACGCTCTCCGTCTGATGGGTCGTGACGGTGTCAGAGCAAAGGCTGGGCCAAGTCGGGGAAAAATCTGCAGATGCAGGGCGATCGCGCGCGACTCAGACGCGATAACGCTGGCGCTCGGACTTGAACAGGATGCGCACTATGGCGAACTCGCGCTCGATCTGCTCGATCAGCGCCGGCGCCAGCTCCAGCGCCTCGCGGCGGCCGGCGTCCTCGAGCTGCTTGCACAGCCCGGCCAGCAGCACCGCCCCCATGTTGCTGCAGCTGCCCTTGAAGCTGTGCGCGGCCAGGCGCAGCCCCTGGGCATCGGCCTCGCGCTCGGCCTGGCGCAGCAGGCGCAGGCGCTCCTCGGAGTCGGCGACAAAGGTATCGAGCAGAATCGGGTACTCGTCTTCCATGACGTCCTGCAGGGCAGCCAGGACGGCATCGTCGAGGTGAATATCGGACACCGGGTCACTCCCTGAACAACAAGGCTGGGATTATGCCCCAGCGGACCAGCAAAACTCCACGCTGACGCCCTGGCCGTCGGCGCTGCAGACAAAGCCATCGCTCAACTCGCGCACCAGCGCCAGACCGCGCCCGCACAGGGCCTCGTCCTGCAGCGCGGCCACGGCGGCCGGATCGAAGCCCGGCCCGCTGTCCTCGACCCGCACGATCAGCCGCCCGCCGCCGGCCTGCGGCAGCAACTGCAGGTGAAAGCGCACGTAGCCGTCGCTCAGCGCCGCCAGACGCAGGCGCCGCTGCCGGTAGTACTCGGCGAAGCCGCGGGCATCCTGCTTGAGCGCCGAGTCCAGGCCCATCACACCGTGTTCCAGGGCGTTGGAATAGAGCTCGGCGAGCACGGTGTACAGCTCGCCGCCGCGCGGCCGCAGCGCCTGCACGTCGAGCAGCAGTTGCAGCAGGAAGGGCAAGGGATTGAAGTGGCGCAGGCTCTGCGCGCGAAACTCGAAGCTGGCCGACCAGTCCAGCGGGCTGCTCTGCCCGCTGTCGGCGAAGGCCAGCGGGCGTGGCCGTGCGGCGTCCTCGGCGAGGCCGACCTGGAGCATGCTGACGTCGTCCTGGACCTCGCCGCGAAATTCCAGCAGCGCCTGCTGGATCTCCTCGAACAGTGCCTGCGGCTGGCGGTTGGCGTCGAGCAGCGCCAGCAGACGCGCCTCGCCGAACAGCTGCCCCTGCTGGTCGCAGGCCTCCAGCACGCCGTCGGTGAGCAGGAAGATGCGGTCGCCCGGAGCCAGCGGATAGACCTCGCAGCGGTCGCTGAAGGCCGCCGGCTCGAGAATGCCCAGCGGCAGATGACGCGACACCAGGGGCTGGCGCGAGCGGCCATCGCCATGCAGCAGATGGCCGTCCGGCAGGCCGCCGTTCCACACCTCGAGCAGGCCGCGCTGGCTGCTGATATTGAGCAGGGTGGCGCAGCAGAACACGCCCACCGGCAGGATGCGTTTGAGCTTGGCGTTGATCTCGCGGAGGATCTCGGCCAGGGCATGGCCCTTGGCGGTCATGCCGTAGAACACCTCGGCCAGCGGCATGGCGCCGATGGCCGCCGGCAGGCCGTGGCCGGTGAAGTCGCCGAGCATCACGTGCATGCCGCCGGAGGGCTTGTAGGCCGCCAGCAACAGGTCGCCGTTGAACAGCGCGTAGGGCGACTGCAGGTAGCGGATGTTCGGCGCATCCAGGCAGCCGGAGTGCGCCACCTTGTCGAACACCGCCTTGGCCACCCGCTGCTCGCGCAGCAGGTGCTCGTTGTGCCGGGCGATCAGGTCGCGCTGCTGCAGCACGGTGTCCTGCAGGCGGCGCAGGCGATCCATGGCGCCGATCTTGGCCGCGAGTATCACCCGGTTGTAGGGCTTGGCGAGAAAGTCGTCGCCGCCGGCCTCCAGGCAGCGCACCAGCGCTTCGCCTTCGGTCAGCGAGGTGAGGAAGATGATCGGCACCAGCGCCTCGCCGGCCTGCTGCTTGATCCGCCGCGCCGCCTCGAAACCGTCCATCACCGGCATCAGCGCATCCATCAGCACCAGCTGCGGGCGCTCCTGCTCGAACAGCGCGACCGCCTCCAGGCCGTTGCTGGCGGTGAGCACCCGGTGGCCCTGGCGACTGACGATGGTCGACAGCAGCATGCGATCGGCCGCGTTGTCCTCGGCGATCAGGATCGACAGGCGCTCGGCCATGGTCAGTTGATCTGGAACAGCTGCTCGAAGTTGGAGATCGCCAGGATCTTGCGCACATCGCTGCTGCAGTTGAGCAGGCGGATCTGCGCCGTGTCGCCGCCGGCGTGATCGCGCAGCAGCAGGAGCATGCCCAGCGCCGAACTGTCCAGGTAGCTGGTGCCCTGCAGGTCGACCAGGTAGCGCCTGGGGGTGATGTTGACGCGCTCGTAGGCGTCGCGAAATTCCTGGTGGGAGGCGAAGTCGAAACGTCCTCGAATCGCGATGGTCAGCTCTTGCCCGTCGGCCGACGGCTGCGAGGTGATGGCCATGTCCTGCTCCTTTGTCGAGACCTTGCCTGATTGGCGGCATACGCACCCAAGGTGTAGCACCTGCCCTGCCCCACGACAACCCGTCTTCAGGGCTCGCCGCGGTCGATCAGGCGCTGCGCCAGCTCGTCGAGCAGCTTCTGCTCGCGCTTGTCCTCGGCCAGCCGCGCCTCGTCGATATAGCGCTGCACCAGCTTGCGCAGCCCCTCCAGGCGCGCGTAGCGCTGCTGCCAGACGGCGCGCACCTTCTCCAGGTTGGCGCGGTGCCAGTCGAGACTCTGGTGCTGCTGGCCGATGGCCGTTTCCAGTTGCGAAAGAAAGCGCTGGTAGTTCATCAGCCACTGGCCGGAGACGCCCTTGCTGCCCTCGCTGATCCACTGCTGCTGGTAGTCGCCGCGAAAGCGCTCCAGCTCACCCAGCTTGGTCTCGGCCTGGCTCACCAGCCCCTGGCAATGGCCGAGCTGGCGCGCCGCCTCGCGCTCGGCCTTCTCGGCCATGTCCACCACCGGCGCCAGGCGCGCCGCTCGACTCGCCGCCATGGCTTAGGCCTTGTTCGCCGCCGGGTGGAAGATGGCCGCCAGCTGCCGGCTGCTGCCCTCCAGCGGTTCGCTGTCGTGCAGGCCCTGGCGCAGGTACTGGGCCATCTGCGGCTGGCGGGCGATGGCCAGGTCGGTGTCGGCGTCGCCGCCCGGCACGTAGGCGCCGACGCTGATCAGGTCGCGGCTCTGCTGGTAGCGCGACCACAGCTGCTTGAAGCGCTGCGCCTGCTTGAGATGCTCGGGCGACACCACCTGCGGCATCACCCGGCTGATCGAGGCTTCGATGTCGATGGCCGGATAATGGCCCTCCTCGGCCAGCCGTCGCGACAGCACCAAATGGCCGTCGAGCACGCCGCGGGCGGCGTCGGCGATCGGGTCCTGCTGGTCGTCGCCCTCGGAGAGCACGGTGTAGAAGGCGGTGATCGAACCGCCGCCGGCCTCGGCGTTGCCGGCACGCTCCACCAGCTTGGGCAGCTTGGCGAACACCGACGGCGGGTAGCCCTTGGTCGCCGGCGGCTCGCCGATGGCCAGGGCGATCTCGCGCTGGGCCTGGGCGAAACGGGTCAGCGAATCCATCAGCAGCAGGACGTTCTTGCCCTTGTCGCGGAAGTATTCGGCGATGCGCGTGCAGTACATGGCCGCGCGCAGGCGCATCAGCGGCGCGTCGTCGGCCGGCGAGGCAACCACCACCGAGCGCTTGAGGCCCTCCTCGCCGAGGATCTCGTCGATGAACTCCTTGACCTCGCGACCGCGCTCGCCGATCAGCCCGACCACGATGATCTCCGCCTCGGTGAAGCGGGTCATCATGCCCAGCAGCACCGACTTGCCGACGCCGGTGCCGGCGAACAGGCCCAGGCGCTGGCCACGGCCGACAGTGAGCAGGCCGTTGATCGAGCGGATGCCGACGTCCAGCGGCTCGCTGATCGGGTGGCGCTTGAGCGGGTTGATGGTCGGCCCGTCCAGCGGCACCCAGTCCTCGGCCTTCATCCCGCCCTTGCCGTCCAGGGCGCGACCGGCGCCGTCGAGCACCCGGCCGAGCATGGAACGGCCCATGGGCAGACGCCCGGCGTCGGGCAGCGGCACCACCCGCGCGCC
>NZ_AVOF01000272.1:0-4332 GCF_000465935.2 Pseudomonas sp. EGD-AK9 | reverse complement strand
GCCCGCCACTCCGAAGAGTGGCGGGCCGCGCCGCTTACAGCGCCTAGCGCGAGGCCAGGATTACAGACCCAGTTCCTTCATGGTCTTCTCGACCACCTTGGCCGGCAGCGGGATGTAGCCGTCCTTGACCACGACTTCCTGGCCCTGCTTGGACAGCACCAGCTTGACGAACTCGGCATCCAGCGGGCTCAGCGGCTTGTTCGGCGCCTTGTTGACGTAGACGTAGAAGAAGCGGGCCAGCGGGAACTTGCCAGCCAGGGCGTTTTCTTCGTTGGCGTCAAAGGCTTCGCCGCCTTTCTTCGACAGCGGTACGGTCTTCACGCTGGAAGTCTTGTAGCCGATGCCCGAGTAACCGATGGCGTTGAGGGTGCTGGAGATCGACTGCACCACCGAGGCCGAACCCGGCTGCTCGTTGACGTTGGCCTTGAAGTCGCCTTTGCACAGGGCTTCTTCCTTGAAGTAGCCGTAGGTGCCGGAGACCGAGTTACGGCCGAACAGCTGGATCGGCTTGGTCGCCCACTCACCGGTCAGGCCGACGTCGCCCCAGGTTTTAATATCGGTCGCACCACCGCACAGGCGGGTGCTGGAGAAGATCGCGTCGACCTGAGCGATGTCCAGGCTCTTGATCGGGTTGTCCTTGTGCACGAACACGGCCAGGGCGTCGATGGCCACCGGCACGGCGGTCGGCTTGTAGCCGTACTTCTCTTCGAACGCCTGGATCTCGGCATCCTTCATCGCACGGCTCATCGGGCCCATGCTGGCGGTGCCTTCGGTCAGAGCGGGCGGCGCGGTGGAGGAACCGGCGGCCTGGATCTGGATGTTGACGTTGGGGTACTGCTTCTTGAACTCTTCGGCCCACAGGGTCATCAGGTTGGCCAGCGAGTCGGAGCCGACGCTGGACAGGTTGCCCGATACGCCGGAAGTCTTTTCGTAGGTCGGCAGAGCCGGGTCGACGGCGGCTACAGCAGATACGGCGCTTACGCCAGCGGCGGCGAAAGTCAGGGCCGCCATCAAACGCTTCAGTTTCATGCCTTGCTCCTAGCAGGATTAGTGTTGGATGGAACGGGCCCAAGTATCTGCAGGCCACGTGACCACTCTATGAAGCGAATATGACAGTTGCGTGAACGTCGCCGAATTTGTGCGCGCCACCGCCCAGGCCCCCGCACGCAGCGCGCACGGGGGCCTGGCAGGACTTAGCGACGCGCCTACTGCAGGCTGTGCTTGAGTGCGCGCATGCGCTCGTGACAGGCGCGCACCTTGGGCATCTCCATCGCCAGCAGTACGCGCAGATCCTGGTCCGCGCCCTCCAGGGCGTCCTCGAAGGCTTGCAGGATGCGGTCCTCGCTCTCCTCCAGCTGCGCCACGTAGGTGGCGTCCTCATCCTTGGCCAGGGTGGCGCGGGTATCGGCGTAGAGCTGGCGCAGCTTGCCCAGCAGGGTGCCGCCGCTGGCCGGCTGGCTGTGGTTGGCCGCCACGCTGCGCGCCAGGGCGTCGATCACCTCGGTCTTGGCCCGCGCCATGTCGCGAAACAGCGCCTGCAGACGGATGTCCTTGACCTCGTCGTGGGCGTGCTCGTAGAAGCGCTGGCCGTCGCGGGTGATCTCGATCAGTTCGTTGAGTTGTGCGGTCTTGCTGCTCATGGCGGTTCTCCTCGGCTATGGGACTGGCGAATGCGGCGTCCGGCGTTCAGCCGTCGATGCGCAGGGCATCGGCATCGACGCCGCGCACGCCGCGGATATTGCGGGCGATGTCCACCGCCAGGCGCTTCTCGGCGCTGCTCAGCACGCTGCCGCGCAGGCTGACGAAACCGTCCTCGGTGCTCACCGCGATGTTCAGCGCATCCAGGTTGCGGCTGTAGACGAAGCTGGCCTTGACCTTGCTGGTGATCCAGCCGTCGCTGATCGCCTCGCGCGCCTCCTCGGCGGCCACTTCGATCTCGCTGGCGCTGCTGTCGGCGGTGCTGATGCTGAGGTGGTTGAACACCTCGCGCACGCCGTCGGTATTGGCCGCCAGCTGACCGGCCAGCTCCTTGGCCGCCGGGGTCTGCGCGTGGCCGCTGAGGGTGATCGCGCCGTTCTGGCTCTTGACCTGGATGTCCAGGCCGCGGGTGTTGCTGTTCCACAACAGCTTGGACTTCACCGTGGCCGCCAGGCTGGCGTCCTCCAGGCGCTGCACCAGGCCCGGCGGCTCGCCCTCGGCGGTAGCGGCGTCGACCTCGATGCGGTTGTCCACCGCCTCGATCCCCTCGACGCTCAGCGCCACCTGCTCGGCCAGCTCCTTCTGCACCGCGCTCTCCACCCGACCCTCGAGGCGGGCCCGACCGTCTTCCACGGCGATGTCGAGGCGGAACGGGTTGAGGTGACGATTGAGGGCGAAGGCGGTCCAGATCGAGCCTTCCTGGCGCGCCGCCGCGAGCTGCTGGCTCAGCTCGGTCTCGGCGGCATGGCTGGCCAGCGGCGTCAGGCTCAGCAGCAGGGCGGTACTGCCGGCCAGCATCAGAGTCTTGAACGGGGGCATGGCGGGGGTCCTCGGCAAGTCGATCGTTACCTGGACTTTCGCAAGCCCTATGCCAGCTTTCTAAACCGAAGAAAAACGAATAAAAACAAAGACTTATACCATATCTAAAAATCTCCTCGGCATGCAGGCTGCAGGGTCGCGGCGAAATCGCCGTGCAACTTGCATGATTTTTCCCTGACTAATGCCACACACCCAGTCAGATGGAGCACGACGATGGCAGATTCAGGACACAGCGGGCGCATCCTCCTGGTCGACGACGAGGCGGCGATACTGCGCACCTTCCGCTACTGCCTGGAGGACCAGGGCTACGAGGTCGCCGGCGCCAGCAGCGCGGCGCAGGCCGAGGCGCTGCTGCAGCGCCAGGTGTTCGACCTGTGCTTCCTCGACCTGCGCCTGGGCGACGACAACGGCCTCGACCTGCTGGCGCAGATGCGCGTGCAGGCGCCCTGGATGCGCGTGGTGATAGTCACCGCGCACTCGGCGGTGGACACCGCGGTGGATGCCATGCAGGCCGGCGCCGCCGACTACCTGGTCAAGCCGTGCAGCCCGGAACAGCTGCGCCTGGCTGCCGCCAAGCAGCTGGAGGTGCGCCAGCTGGCGGCGCGCCTGGAAGCCCTGGAAGACCAGGTGCGCCAACCCGGCGCCCACTTGGACAGCCGCAGCCCGGCGCTGATGGCGGTGCTGGAAACCGCGCGGCAGGTGGCCGGCACCGACGCCAATATCCTCATCCTCGGCGAATCCGGCACCGGCAAGGGCGAGCTGGCGCGCGCCATCCACGGCTGGAGCAAACGGGCGAAGAAGGCCTGCGTGACCATCAACTGCCCCTCGCTGACCGCCGAGCTGATGGAAAGCGAGCTGTTCGGCCACAGCCGCGGCGCCTTCACCGGCGCCAGCGAGAGCACCCTGGGCCGGGTCAACCAGGCCGACGGTGGCAGCCTGTTTCTCGACGAGATCGGCGACTTCCCGCTGCCCCTGCAACCCAAGCTGCTGCGCTTCATCCAGGACAAGGAGTACGAGCGGGTCGGCGACCCGGTGACGCGCCGCGCCGACGTGCGCATCCTCGCCGCGACCAACCTCGACCTTGAACAGATGGTGGGCGAGGGGCGCTTTCGCGAAGACCTGCTGTATCGCCTCAACGTCATCACCCTGACCCTGCCGCCGCTGCGCGAGCGCAGCGAGGACGTGCTGGAGCTGGCCGAAGGCTTTCTCGCCCGCTTCGTCAGGGAATACGCCCGCCCCGTGCACGGCTTCAGCGACGCCGCGCGCGAGGCGCTGCAGGGCTACGCCTGGCCCGGCAACATCCGCGAGCTGCGCAACGTCATCGAACGCGCCAGCATCATCTGCAACGCCGAGCTGATCGAACCCGAGCACCTCGGCCTGGGCGAGCCGGTCGAGAGCGGCGCGCCGCGCATCGGCGCCGCGCTGAGCCTGGAACAGCTGGAGAAGGCCCATATCACCGCGGTGCTGGCGACCAGCGAGACCCTCGACCAGGCCGCGCGCACCCTCGGCATCGACGCCTCGACGCTGTACCGCAAGCGCAAGCAGTTCGGCCTGTGAAGCTGCGCACCCGGCTGTTCCTCAGCGGCAGCGCGCTGCTCACCGTGGCCCTGCTCGGCCTGCTGCTGGGCATGTTCAGCGTGCTGCAGCTGACCCAGCAGCAGAGCCAGGCGATGACCCGCAACCTGCAGATCATCGACGCCAGCCTGGGCATGCGCCAGGAGCTGGGCAAGCAGGTCGGCCTGCTGCTCGCAGAGCAGCTCGACCGCGAGGCGCTGCAGGCCGCCGACGCGCGTTTGCGCCAATGGCTGCAGCAGG
>NZ_AVOF01000271.1:0-4376 GCF_000465935.2 Pseudomonas sp. EGD-AK9 | reverse complement strand
CAAAGTCCAGTGCAAAGCTATAGTAAAGGTTCACGGGGTCTTTCCGTCTAGCCGCGGATACACTGCATCTTCACAGCGATTTCAATTTCACTGAGTCTCGGGTGGAGACAGCGCCGCCATCGTTACGCCATTCGTGCAGGTCGGAACTTACCCGACAAGGAATTTCGCTACCTTAGGACCGTTATAGTTACGGCCGCCGTTTACCGGGGCTTCGATCAAGAGCTTCGCTTGCGCTAACCCCATCAATTAACCTTCCGGCACCGGGCAGGCGTCACACCCTATACGTCCACTTTCGTGTTTGCAGAGTGCTGTGTTTTTAATAAACAGTCGCAGCGGCCTGGTATCTTCGACCGGCATGGGCTTACGCAGTAAATGCTTCACCCTCACCGGCGCACCTTCTCCCGAAGTTACGGTGCCATTTTGCCTAGTTCCTTCACCCGAGTTCTCTCAAGCGCCTTGGTATTCTCTACCTAACCACCTGTGTCGGTTTGGGGTACGGTTCCTAGTTACCTGAAGCTTAGAAGCTTTTCCTGGAAGCATGGCATCAACCACTTCGCATTCTAAAAGAACGCTCGTCATCAGCTCTCGGCCTTGATCTCCCGGATTTACCTAAGAAACCAGCCTACCACCTTAAACACGGACAACCAACGCCGTGCTGGCCTAGCCTTCTCCGTCCCTCCATCGCAGTAACTAGAAGTACGGGAATATTAACCCGTTTCCCATCGACTACGCATTTCTGCCTCGCCTTAGGGGCCGACTAACCCTGCGTCGATTAACGTTGCGCAGGAAACCTTGGTCTTTCGGCGTGCGAGTTTTTCACTCGCATTGTCGTTACTCATGTCAGCATTCGCACTTCTGATACCTCCAGCAAGCTTCTCAACTCACCTTCACAGGCTTACAGAACGCTCCTCTACCGCTCATCCTAAGATGAACCCGTAGCTTCGGTGTATGGTTTGAGCCCCGTTACATCTTCCGCGCAGGCCGACTCGACTAGTGAGCTATTACGCTTTCTTTAAAGGGTGGCTGCTTCTAAGCCAACCTCCTAGCTGTCTAAGCCTTCCCACATCGTTTCCCACTTAACCATAACTTTGGGACCTTAGCTGACGGTCTGGGTTGTTTCCCTTTTCACGACGGACGTTAGCACCCGCCGTGTGTCTCCCGTGCTGACACTTGCCGGTATTCGGAGTTTGCATCGGTTTGGTAAGTCGGGATGACCCCCTAGCCGAAACAGTGCTCTACCCCCAGCAGTGATACACGAGGCGCTACCTAAATAGCTTTCGAGGAGAACCAGCTATCTCCGAGCTTGATTAGCCTTTCACTCCGATCCACAGGTCATCCGCTAACTTTTCAACGGTAGTCGGTTCGGTCCTCCAGTCAGTGTTACCTAACCTTCAACCTGCCCATGGATAGATCGCCCGGTTTCGGGTCTATACCCAGCGACTAAAGCGCCCTATTAAGACTCGCTTTCGCTACGCCTCCCCTATTCGGTTAAGCTCGCCACTGAATATAAGTCGCTGACCCATTATACAAAAGGTACGCAGTCACGGAACAAAGTCCGCTCCCACTGCTTGTACGCATACGGTTTCAGGTTCTATTTCACTCCCCTCTCCGGGGTTCTTTTCGCCTTTCCCTCACGGTACTGGTTCACTATCGGTCAGTCAGTAGTATTTAGCCTTGGAGGATGGTCCCCCCATGTTCAGACAAGGTTTCTCGTGCCCCGTCCTACTCGATTTCATTGACAAGAGAGTTTCGCGTACAGGGCTATCACCCACTATGGCCGCACTTTCCAGAGCGTTCCGCTACTCTCAAATCAACTTAAGGGCTAGTCCCCGTTCGCTCGCCACTACTTAGGGAATCTCGGTTGATTTCTTTTCCTCAGGGTACTTAGATGTTTCAGTTCCCCTGGTTCGCCTCACACACCTATGTATTCAGTGTGTGATACCCAGCTTATGCTGGGTGGGTTCCCCCATTCAGAGATCTCCGGATCAAAGTCTGTTTGCCGACTCCCCGAAGCTTTTCGCAGGCTACCACGTCTTTCATCGCCTCTGACTGCCAAGGCATCCACCGTATGCGCTTCTTCACTTGACCATATAACCCCAAGCAATCTGGTTACGATCTCAATCGTGAAGACGACATTCGCCGAAAATTTGCGTCTTGAGAACTACAAATTTTACCTTGACCAGATCAATTGCCAGTGAAAGCAATCAATCAGTCACTTCTATCACATACCCAAATTTTTAAAGAACGATTTTCGTACCGGTCAAAAGACCAGAAATCAGCACTCACCAGGTCACCCCTGAAGCGCTCATTTCTGAACTCTTTCACTGCTACCGCAACGCGCGAGAGTGGTGGAGCCAAGCGGGATCGAACCGCTGACCTCCTGCGTGCAAAGCAGGCGCTCTCCCAGCTGAGCTATGGCCCCGTAATCATCTGCACCAAGCAATTGGTAGGTCTGGGCAGATTTGAACTGCCGACCTCACCCTTATCAGGGGTGCGCTCTAACCAACTGAGCTACAGACCTATAACAGGGTCGCGTTACAGCATCGTCTTCGACTATGAATCAAGCAATTCGTGTGGGAGCTTATGAGAAAGCCGGTGTCTTCGATTAAGGAGGTGATCCAGCCGCAGGTTCCCCTACGGCTACCTTGTTACGACTTCACCCCAGTCATGAATCACTCCGTGGTAACCGTCCCCCCGAAGGTTAGACTAGCTACTTCTGGAGCAACCCACTCCCATGGTGTGACGGGCGGTGTGTACAAGGCCCGGGAACGTATTCACCGTGACATTCTGATTCACGATTACTAGCGATTCCGACTTCACGCAGTCGAGTTGCAGACTGCGATCCGGACTACGATCGGTTTTATGGGATTAGCTCCACCTCGCGGCTTGGCAACCCTTTGTACCGACCATTGTAGCACGTGTGTAGCCCTGGCCGTAAGGGCCATGATGACTTGACGTCATCCCCACCTTCCTCCGGTTTGTCACCGGCAGTCTCCTTAGAGTGCCCACCATAACGTGCTGGTAACTAAGGACAAGGGTTGCGCTCGTTACGGGACTTAACCCAACATCTCACGACACGAGCTGACGACAGCCATGCAGCACCTGTGTCTGAGTTCCCGAAGGCACCAATCCATCTCTGGAAAGTTCTCAGCATGTCAAGGCCAGGTAAGGTTCTTCGCGTTGCTTCGAATTAAACCACATGCTCCACCGCTTGTGCGGGCCCCCGTCAATTCATTTGAGTTTTAACCTTGCGGCCGTACTCCCCAGGCGGTCAACTTAATGCGTTAGCTGCGCCACTAAAATCTCAAGGATTCCAACGGCTAGTTGACATCGTTTACGGCGTGGACTACCAGGGTATCTAATCCTGTTTGCTCCCCACGCTTTCGCACCTCAGTGTCAGTATCAGTCCAGGTGGTCGCCTTCGCCACTGGTGTTCCTTCCTATATCTACGCATTTCACCGCTACACAGGAAATTCCACCACCCTCTACCGTACTCTAGCTCGCCAGTTTTGGATGCAGTTCCCAGGTTGAGCCCGGGGCTTTCACATCCAACTTAACGAACCACCTACGCGCGCTTTACGCCCAGTAATTCCGATTAACGCTTGCACCCTTCGTATTACCGCGGCTGCTGGCACGAAGTTAGCCGGTGCTTATTCTGTCGGTAACGTCAAAATACTCACGTATTAGGTGAATACCCTTCCTCCCAACTTAAAGTGCTTTACAATCCGAAGACCTTCTTCACACACGCGGCATGGCTGGATCAGGCTTTCGCCCATTGTCCAATATTCCCCACTGCTGCCTCCCGTAGGAGTCTGGACCGTGTCTCAGTTCCAGTGTGACTGATCATCCTCTCAGACCAGTTACGGATCGTCGCCTTGGTGAGCCTTTACCTCACCAACTAGCTAATCCGACCTAGGCTCATCTAATGGCGCGAGGTCCGAAGATCCCCCGCTTTCTCCCGTAGGACGTATGCGGTATTAGCGTTCCTTTCGGAACGTTATCCCCCACCACTAGGCAGATTCCTAGGCATTACTCACCCGTCCGCCGCTAAATCAAGGAGCAAGCTCCTCTCATCCGCTCGACTTGCATGTGTTAGGCCTGCCGCCAGCGTTCAATCTGAGCCATGATCAAACTCTTCAGTTCAATACTGCTTGGGTTTTGAGAAAACCCTAAACTTGGCTCAGCAATCGCAAAAAACTCTCGAATTCACGAGTGTTACTTGTGATGCTGATAATCAGTCGACTACCAGTCTTACCTCACAAGCACCCACACGAATTGCTTGATTCAGTTGTTAAAGAACAGTTGGTCAAGTCTTTCGTCTCAACCGAGGCGCGCATTCTACAGCACCTCATCTTTCCGTCAAGCTGTTTTTCGAA
>NZ_AVOF01000270.1:0-4378 GCF_000465935.2 Pseudomonas sp. EGD-AK9 | reverse complement strand
CGATCTCGGCCAGGGCGGCGTCCAGGCCGGGCAGGGCGAGCACGCCGCTGCGGTATTCTTCCTGAGCATCGATGATCAGCAGGGTCGCATTGCCCAGACTGGCCGGAGCGTGGCCACGACCGGTGAGCTGGAACATGGTTTGCGGATGGGACATCTCGGGCTCCTGGCTGATGGTGATGATGTGCCATTGTCCGCTTGCCAGAGCGCGCTGTGAACCTCTTGTGCGCCATTACTTGCTCGGCCGTGGAGCGCGGAGCAGAATCGGAACCGTCCCGAAGGACTCGGGGTCGCATGCAAAAGGAGTTGCCCATGTCGCTGTTTTCGCAATTGTCCCCGCATTTCTGGCTGCTGTTCTCCATCGCCGTGGCCATCGCCGTGTTGCGCGAACTGCGCCGGCCGCCGGATGGGCCCGGCTGGTCGCGCAAGGAGCGTGAGCGCCCCTGATCACCCGATGCCGGCGCGTTAAGCGTTGGCTATGTCCCCAGCAGCCGGGCAAACGAAAACGCCCCGCAATTTGCGGGGCGTTTGCCGTTGCTCGAGGGTCTCAGCCGCCGAGGCCGAGCCACTGGAACTGCAGGTACCAGATGCCGAGGGAGCCGAGGAAGTTGACCAGGATCGCCGGCAGGAACTTCAGGTGCACGCCGAAGCTGTAGCTCTTGTCCAGGCTCATGGCCATCACCCCGGCGGCCGAGCCGACCACCGTCAGCGAACCGCCGATGCCTACCATCAGCGCGTTCAGCGCCCACTGGTCGAGGCCCAGCTGCGGGTTGGCCATCAGCGCGGCGGCTTCCACCGGTACGTTGTCCATTACCCCGGAGGCGACGCCCAGCACCACGTTGACCAGGGTCGGATCGAGGATCTCGAACAGGCGCGCGATGTAGGACAGCCAGCCGACGTGGTTGAGGCAGGCCACCGAGGTGATGATGCCGATGAAGAACAGCAGGGCGTTCCACTCCACCTTCTGCAGCTGCTCGTGCCAGCGCGTCTCGATACCCATGCGGGTCAGCAGCCAGCTGTACAGGGCGACCAGGCCGAGGCCGATGCCGATGGCGAACTCGATGCCGACCTTGAGCACGATGTTGCACAGCACCGCGCCGATCACCGCGATGAAACCCACCAGCGCCAGACCGGCGCCGCCCGGCTTGAGCCGGCTCTCGCTGGCGTCGACCTTGCGGATCAGCTGCTGGCCATCCAGCTGGCGCAGGTAGAACAGGTGCAGGGTGGCGGCGCACAGCATCCAGCCGATCAGCGCCGAGGGGATCAGCAGCAGCAGGCCGGCGATGCTGATCTTGCCGGCCAGCACCACCATCAGGCTGGTGGAGGTGCCGAGGAACCAGACCCCGGAGTTGGACGCCACCACGATGTTGCACAGCGCCACGTGGGTGTAGCGCTGGTGGCTGGAAATGCTGGTGATGGTCTTGCCGAAGATCATCGCCGTGGTGAAGTTGTTGAGAAAGGGCGACAGGGTTGCCGACAGCGCGCCGGTGGCCCAGAACATGCCGCGCGCACCCAGGCCCTTGCGCAGCAGGTAGCCGTTCAGTGCGGTGAACACGTTTCGCTCGTTGAGCAGCTCGACCACCATCCACATGAAGGCCATGAAGGCGATCAGGCCGAACAGTTCCTCCTTGGTCTCGCTCTGGGCGTGGAGGAAATACTGGAAGCCGTTGGGGTCGGTGAGGGCGTAGTGGACGCCGATGACGATCAGGCCGGACATCATGAACATGGCCGGCTTGAACTTATCCATCTCCAGTTGTGCTTCAAAAACTATCAGCGTCATGCCAATAAGGAATATCGCCAGCACGAGCAAGCCCGTGAGCGAGAAGGGGTCGATGACCATTGGGGGTTCTCATTAGGAAGGGATGGGAAGGGTTAAGAAATCGTTGCAAATTATAACGATGTGACCCCTCGTCTGGCAGCAGTCGAACTACGACTTAACGGCATTTATTTATGGCCATGCGCCCCGTGCCTGCCCTGGGCTAAACTGCGCCGTTTTCACCCGGAGATCGCCCGTGACCCTCCCCGCTACCCGTTTACGCACCCTGCGCGACTACATCCGCTGGGCCGTCAGCCGTTTCCAGGCCGAGCAACTGTTCTTCGGCCATGGCACCGACAATGCCTGGGACGAGGCGCGCCAACTGGTGCTCGGTGCCTTGCACCTGCCCTGGGAAATGTCCGATGCCTACCTCGACTGCCGCCTGGAGGACGACGAGCACGCCCATCTGCAGGCGCTGCTCAAGCGCCGCATCGAGGAGCGCGTGCCCACCGCCTACCTGCTCGGCGAGGCCTGGTTCTGCGGGCTGCCCTTCGTCGTCGACGAGCGCGTGCTGGTGCCGCGCTCGCCGATTGCCGAGCTGATCGAGGCGCACTTCGCCCCCTGGCTGCCGGCTGAGCCGGCGCGGGTGCTCGACCTGTGCACCGGCTCGGGCTGCATCGGCATCGCCTGCGCCTACGAGTTTCCCGAGGCCGAGGTGGTGCTGGCCGATCTGTCGTTCGAGGCGCTGGAGGTGGCCAACCAGAACATCGAGCGCCATGGTCTGGAAGAGCGCGTCTACTGCGTGCAGGGCGACGGCTTCGCCGGGCTGCCGGGGCAGCGCTTCGACCTGATCGTCTCCAATCCGCCCTACGTCGATGCCGAGGATTTCGCCGACATGCCGGCCGAGTATCAGCACGAACCGGCCATGGGCCTGGCCTGTGGCGACGATGGGCTGGACCTGGTGCGGCGCATGCTGGCCGAGGCCGCCGACCATCTCACCGAGCGCGGCCTGTTGATCGTCGAGGTGGGCAATAGCCAGGTGCATGTCGAGGCGCTGTACCCGGAGGTGGACTTCACCTGGCTGGAGTTCGCGCGCGGCGGCCACGGCGTGTTCCTGCTGGCGGCCCAGCAGTGCCGCGAGCATCAGGCGCTGTTCCGCTCGCGGGTCGAGGGCTGATTCGCACGGCTGACGACGGACAGGCGTGGGGTGGATGACGCTTTTTTCATCCACCACGATGACCTGATCGGTGGATGGGTGAAGCGCCATCCACCCTACGATGATCCGACAATGACTCTAGCGCGTGGCGATCCAGATCAGCAGCCCGGCCTGGAACAGGCAGAAGGCCACCAGGCAGCTGATGGTGAAGCGCAGGCCGCTGTCCTCGCGCCTGAATCGCGCGACCTTCTCCTCCAGCTTCCGCACCTGCACGTCCTGCTCGCGCAGGCTCTGATCGGCCTGCTGCAGCATGGCGGCGGCGTCCAGCAGCTCGATGATCTGCACCTTCTCGGCCTGCCAGTCGCCGTGCAGCGAACTGACCCGCGGCGCGCTGTAGAACGGCTTGAGCTGCAGCGGGTCGCTGTATTCGATGGCAAAGCCCTGGGCCTTCAGCGCATGGTCGCGGCGGGCGCGCGCCGCTTCGTTGAAGTTGTCCTTGGTCGGCAGGGCGCCGCCCTCGACTTGGTAATGGGCGTACTGCTTGCGCGCCCAGGCGATGCCCTGGGCCAGCAGGAAGCGCCCCAGGCCGCGGTTGGCCGGCTCCACGCTCAGGCCCTTGTCCGGGCCGAAGCGCACCTCCTTGCGTTGATGATCGGCCCAGACCTCCAGCAGGTTCTGCTCGCGGTGCAGGCGCTGCCCCGGCACTTGCAGGCTCAGGCGCAGCAGGCTGAGGTCCTTGGCATGGCGTTCGACCCGGCCGAGTTGGACGAAGCGCAGCGGCCGCGGGCCGGTGTCGCGATCCACCGGCAACGGCGCCAGGCGCAGCAGGCTGAACTGCTCGGCCGGCAGGTCGGCCCAGGGATGGGGGGCGGCCGGCGCTTCGCCGCTCTGTTCGGCGTCGACCGGCGCGGTTGCGGGGGGAGAGGCGGGTTGCTCGCTCATGTGGGGGCCTGTGCGCTAAAGCTGAAACTGCTGTGTAGGCAGGTTATCGGCCGCTTTGCCTCGCACTGGAGCGAATAAAGGCGACGATGCGTTCGCCCAGGGCGCGGGCCAAGGGTAGCTGCGGATCGTCGTAGGAGGCCAGCTGTTCGTGCCAGGGCAGCGGAGTGATGCGCAGCACGTGGTTCATGCCGGGGATCAGCGCCAGCTCGGCATCCGGCTTCGCCTGCTGCAATGCCACGGCGTTGTCGAGACCGACCTGGGCGTCGTGGCTGCCCTGCACGATCAGCGCCGGAATCCGCAGCGCGGCGAAGGCCTCGGCCGGGCGCTGGCGCAGCAGGCTGATCAGGTAGGGCTGCACGCTCGGTCGCAGCAGCACCTGCAATGCCTTGGGCACCTCGGCTTGCTCCTGACCGCGGATCAGGCTGGCCAGGATCTGCCGGCTCTCGGCCAGCAGCGGCGGCGGCAGGCGCATGGCCAGCTGGGCGTCGAGCACCTGGCCGATGGGGTAGGCGGGGCCGGCGATCGAT
>NZ_AVOF01000269.1:0-4382 GCF_000465935.2 Pseudomonas sp. EGD-AK9 | reverse complement strand
TTCCTGGCCGACGCCACGCGGCGCCGGCTGGCGCGCGTAACGCTGCAGCAGCTCGAGCATCGCCTCGCGCCACAGGGTCTGACGCTGCAGCGCCTCGCTGTGCGGATCCTCCAGCAAGCGGTGCAGCGCGCTCAACCGCGACGCCAGGACCGGGTCGTGATGCACCGTATCCTGGAACATCGGCGGCGTGGTCTGCGGCAGTTCGAGCTCGGCCAGCAATGCCTCGAAGGTGCCGGGCTGCGGGTAGAACACCCGGTACTGCCAGCCCTGCTCGACGCCCTTGGAACCGGTGTGCACCTCGTCCGGATTGAGCAAGGCGATGCTGCCGGCGCCCGCCAGGTGGTCGACGCCGCGATAGCGATAGCGCTCGGCGCCGGCTTCGAGCACGGCGATCACATGGCCGTCGTGCACGTGCGGGGCGAAACGGTGCTCGATGAAGCGCGCGGACAGCAGCTCCAGCCCGTGCAGATCGTCGCTGGCGCTGAACCGCGCGCGTTCGCCTCCCGCCAACGGCTGCATGGCTCAGGCGCCGAAGCGCGCCTCCAGCTTCTCGCGCACCTGCGGCCACTCCTGATCGGTGATGCTGTACAGCACGGTGTCGTCGAGGCGGCCGTCGGCCAGGCGCCGGTGGTTGCGCAGCAGCCCCTCGCGCACGGCGCCGAGCTTCTCGATGGCGCGCTGCGAGCGCAGGTTGCTGGCGGCGGTCTTCAGTTGCACGCGGACCATGCCCCAGTTGTCGAAGGCATGCTTGAGCATCAGGTACTTGATGCTGGTATTCAGCCCGCTGCCGTGCTGGCCGCGGTCGAGCCAGGTCCAGCCGATCTCGCAGGCCGGCAGGTTGTTCATGAAGTCGCCGAAGCGGGTGGTGCCGACCAGCTGCTCGCCGAGGCGGATGACGAACGGCAAGGCGCGCAACTCGCGCAGATCGCTCAGGGCGCTGCGATACCAGTCCAGGCGCTGGGTGCCGCTCATGTACAGCAGCTCGTCGCGATTGGCCTCGGCCAGCGCCACCAGCGCCGGGATATCGGCGTCGGCCAGCGGCTCCAGGCGCAGGGCGCCGCGTTGCAGAGTCACCAGTTGCGGCTTGAACATAGGGTCCCTCCTCGGACAGCCTCGCAAGCCGGTCACGCTATCAGGCGCGCGCCTGCGGCACAATTGGCCTGCGCTGCCCCGCTCGCTGCGACCTTGGTCGCAACTGACGCGCGCGGGCTTTGGTGCAACACTGCTGCTTATCGCCGCCGGCCGTGCCGGCGTTCCGTTCTCTCCTGCGTTCCGGAGTCCGCATGTCGCTGTCCCCCGGGCTGATCGCCGCGGTCGCCCTGATCTACATGGCCATCCTCTTCGCCATCGCCTTCTATGGCGACCGGCGCAGCACGCCCATGCCACCGAAGGTGCGCGCCTGGGTCTACTCGCTATCGCTGGCGGTCTATTGCACCAGCTGGACCTTCTTCGGCGCGGTCGGCCAGGCCGCCGAACAGCTGTGGTCGTTCCTGCCGATCTACCTGGGGCCGATCATCCTGCTGCTGAGCATGCCCTGGGTGCTGCAGAAGATGGTGATGATCAGCAAGCAGGAGAACATCACCTCGATCGCCGACTTTATCGCCGCCCGTTACGGCAAGTCGCAGTCGCTGGCCGTGGTGGTGGCGCTGATCTGCCTGGTCGGCGTGCTGCCCTATATCGCCCTGCAGCTCAAGGGCATCGTCCTCGGCGTCAACCTGCTGATCGGCGAGCACGCGCTGGATACCGGCACCAGTGCCCAGGACACTGCGCTGATCGTGTCGCTGGCGCTGGCGCTGTTCACCATCCTGTTCGGCACGCGCAACCTCGACGTCACCGAGCACCACCGCGGCATGGTGCTGGCGATCGCCTTCGAGTCGCTGGTCAAGCTGCTGGCCTTCCTCGCCGTCGGCGCCTTCGTCACCTTCGGCCTGTACAACGGTTTCAACGACCTGCTCGATCAGGCGCACAACACCGCCGAACTGGACGCCTTCTGGAACGAGGCGGTGAACTGGCCGGCGCTGCTGGTGCAGACCGGCATGGCGATGATCGCCATCGTCTGCCTGCCGCGGCAGTTCCACGTCACCGTGGTGGAGAACATCGAACCCAAGGACCTGCGCCTGGCGCGCTGGGTGTTTCCCGCCTACCTGGTGCTGGCCGCACTGTTCGTGGTGCCCATCGCCCTGGCCGGGCAGATGCTGCTGCCGGCCGGCATCACCCCGGACTCCTTCGTCATCAGCCTGCCACTGGCCGAGGCTCATCCGGGTCTGGCGGTGCTGGCCTTCATCGGCGGCGCCAGCGCCGCCACCGGCATGGTGATAGTCGCGTCCGTCGCCTTGTCGACCATGATCTCCAACGACATGCTGCTGCCCTGGCTGCTGCGCCGGCAGAGCACCGAGCGGCCGTTCGAGGCCTTCCGCCACTGGATGCTCACCGCGCGCCGGGTCAGCATCGTGCTGATCCTGCTGCTGGCCTACGTCTGCTACCGCCTGCTCGGCGAGGGCGCCAGCCTGGCCACCATCGGCCAGGTGTCGTTCGCCGCCATCGGCCAGCTGGCGCCGGCCATGTTCGGCGCCCTGGTGTGGAAACAGGCCAACCGCCGCGGCGTGTTCGCCGGGCTGATCTTCGGCGCCCTGTTGTGGTTCTACACCCTGGTGCTGCCGCTGGCGGCGCGCGGCATGGGCTGGTCGCTGGCCAGCTTCCCCGGGCTGAGCACCCTGCTCTACGCGCCCATCGGTCTGCAGGTCGACCCGCTGACCCGCGGCGTGGTGCTGTCGCTGGCCGGCAACCTGCTGCTGTTCGCCTGGGTCTCCTGGTTCTCCCGCACGCGGGTGTCGGAGCACTGGCAGGCCGGGCGCTTCATCGGCCACGACCTGGGCACCAAACCGAGCAACCGCAGCCTGCTGGCGGTGCAGGTCGAGGACCTGCTGCTGCTGGCCAGCCGCTTCGTCGGCGAGGAGCGCGCGCGGCAGAGCTTCGTGCGCTTCGCCGAGCGCCAGGGTAAGCCGTTCGAGGCCAACCAGCCGGCCAACAGCGAATGGATCGCCCACACCGAACGCCTGCTGGCCGGCGTGCTCGGCGCCTCCAGTACCCGCGCGGTGGTCAAGGCGGCCATCGAAGGCCGCGAGATGCAGGTCGAGGACGTGGTGCGCATCGTCGACGAGGCGTCCGAGGTGCTGCAGTTCAATCGCGCCCTGCTGCAGGGGGCGATCGAGAACATCACCCAGGGCATCAGCGTGGTCGACCAGAACCTGCGCCTGGTGGCCTGGAACCACCGCTACCTGGAGCTGTTCGACTACCCCGAGGGGTTGATCTACGTCGGCCGGCCGATTGCCGAGATCATCCGCTTCAACGCCGAACGCGGCATGCTCGGCGGCGGCGACGTCGAGGAGAACGTGGCCAAGCGCCTGTACTGGATGCGCCAGGGCACCGCGCACAGCTACGAGCGGGTATTCCCCAACGGCCGGGTGATCGAGCTGATCGGCAACCCCATGCCCGGCGGCGGCTTCGTCATGAGCTTCACCGACATCACCGAATTCCGCGAGGCCGAGCGTGCGCTCAAGGAAGCCAACGAGAGCCTGGAGCGACGGGTCGCCGAGCGCACCCGGGAGCTGTCCAAGCTCAACCAGGCGCTGACCGAGGCCAAGGCCCACGCCGAGGCCGCCAACCAGTCGAAGACGCGCTTTCTCGCCGCGGTCAGCCACGACCTGATGCAGCCGCTCAACGCCGCGCGGCTGTTCTCCGCGGCGCTGGCCCACCAGGACGAGGCGCTGCCGCACGAGGCGCAGGAACTGGTGCGCCATCTGGACAGCGCGCTGCGCTCGGCCGAAGACCTGATCACCGACCTGCTGGACATCTCGCGCCTGGAGAACGGTCGCATTGCTCCGGATCGCCACCCCTTCGCCCTGGCCAGCCTGTTCGACACCCTCGCCGCCGAGTTCGGCGTGCTGGCCGCCGAACAGGGTATCGACCTGCGCGTGCGCGGCAGCAAGCAGTGGGTCGACAGCGACAGCAAGCTGCTGCGGCGCATCCTGCAGAACTTCCTGACCAACGCCTTCCGCTACGCCAAGGGCCGCGTGGTGCTCGGCGTGCGCCGCGAGGGCCAGCATCTGCGCCTGGAGGTGTGGGACCGCGGCGCCGGCATCCCCGAGGACAAGCGCAAGGTGATATTCGAGGAGTTCAAGCGCCTGGACAGCCACCAGACCCGCGCCGAGAAGGGCCTGGGTCTGGGCCTGGCGATCGCCGACGGCCTGTGCCGGGTGCTCGACCACCGCCTGGAGGTGCGTTCCTGGCCGGGCAAGGGCAGCGTGTTCAGCGTCAGCGTGCCGCTGGCGCGCCGGCCGGCGGCCAGGCCCAAGGCGGCGGTCGGCAGCGAGGTCAACGGC
>NZ_AVOF01000268.1:0-4384 GCF_000465935.2 Pseudomonas sp. EGD-AK9 | reverse complement strand
AGTGCTGCAGACGCTCGCGCGCCTGGTCGTAGAGCTCGTCGGCGACCAATGAGCGGCCCTGGTTGTGGTAGGCGTCGTCCCAGCGGGCGATCTGCTCGGCGAGGGCATCGAGTTCGGCGCTGGCGCGCCCGGCGGGCCAGTGCGGGCAGGGCTCGGCCTGGGCGGCCAGGGGCAAGAGGAGCAGGGCGATCCAGGCCTTCATGGCAAGCGTCCGTGCTTGGGGGGAAGGCTTGAGCCTAGTCGAGCGCATGCCGGTGCGCGAATGACGCCGCTGCTGCGGCGCGTAGCCCGGGTGCAGCCAGCGTTTTCCCGGGTGGCATCCGGGCTACGAGCGGCCAACAAAAAGCCCCGCACGATGGCGGGGCTTCGGCTGTTGCGCTGGGGGCTTACAGACCGGCGGCGGCGCGCAGGTCGGCGGCCTTGTCGGTGCGTTCCCAGGTGAAGGTGGTGAAGCTGTCGTCGCCCACCGTCTTCTGCTGCGGGGTGCGGCCGAAGTGGCCGTAGGCGGCGGTGTCCTGGTACATCGGGTGGAGCAGGTCGAGCATGCGGGTGATGGCGTAGGGCCGCAGGTCGAACACTTCGCGCACCAGCTGGATGATCTTGTCTTCGGCGATCTTGTGGGTGCCGAAGGTGTTGACCGAAATCGAGGTCGGCTGGGCCACGCCGATGGCGTAGGACACCTGGATCTCGCAGCGCTCGGCCAGGCCGGCGGCGACGATGTTCTTGGCCACGTAGCGGCCGGCGTAGGCGGCGCTGCGGTCGACCTTGGACGGGTCCTTGCCGGAGAAGGCACCGCCGCCGTGACGGGCCATGCCGCCGTAGCTGTCGACGATGATCTTGCGCCCGGTCAGGCCGCAGTCGCCCACCGGGCCGCCGATGACGAACTTGCCGGTGGGGTTGATGTGGTACTGGGTGTCTTTATGCAGCAGTTCGGCCGGCAGGCTGTGCTTGACGATCAGCTCCATCACCGCTTCCTGCAGGTCGCTCTGGCTGATTTCCGGGTTGTGCTGGGTGGACAGCACCACGGCGTCGATGCCGACCACCTTGCCGTTCTCATAGCGGCAGGTGACCTGGGATTTCGCGTCCGGGCGCAGCCAGGGCAGCAGGCCGGACTTGCGCGCCTCGGCCTGGCGCTCGACCAGGGCGTGGGACAGGCGGATCGGCGCCGGCATCAGCACGTCGGTCTCGTTGCTGGCGTAGCCGAACATCAGGCCCTGATCGCCGGCGCCCTGGTCTTCCGGCTTGGCGCGGTCGACACCCTGGTTGATGTCCGGGGACTGCTTGCCGATGATGTTGAGCACGCCGCAGGTGGCGCCGTCGAAGCCGACGTCGCTGCTGGTGTAGCCGATGTCGCAGATCACGTCGCGGACGATCTGCTCCAGGTCGACCCAGGCGCTGGTGGTGACTTCGCCGGCGACGATCGCCACGCCGGTCTTGACCAGGGTTTCCACGGCCACGCGGGCGTGCTTGTCCTGGGCGATGATGGCGTCGAGCACGGCATCGGAAATCTGGTCGGCGATCTTGTCCGGATGCCCCTCGGACACGGACTCGGAGGTAAACAGGGAATATTCGCTCATCTATCGGTTCCTTTCTTGCCGGAGGCTGAGGGCGCTGCGCGCATCGGGTTTGGCGAAGTGCCGTAACTGAATTTGAAAGCCGTTCTTCAGGCCAATGTAGAGGCTCTCGCCGGCAACCAGGCCGGCGGCGCTGGCCCAGCGGGCCAGGTCGTCCTGTTCGAAGCCGAGCCAGAGGTCGCCGCAGGCCTCCCTGGCCCAGCTCTGGTCGTGGCTGCACAGCTCGCTGAGCAGCAGGCTGCCGCCGGGCGCGACCAGCCGCGCCAGCTGACGGAAGGCCTCGGCCGGGGTGGCGAAGTGGTGCAGCACCATGTTCAGCACCACGCAATCGGCGGCCGGCTGTTCGTCCTGCAGGGCGTCGGCCAGGCGCAGCTCGACGTTGTCCAGGCCTTCGCCGACGCAGCGCTGACGCGCCAGTTCGAGCATCGCCGGGCTGTTGTCCAGCGCCGTGACACGGGCGAAGCGGCGGGCCAGCTCGGGCAGGAAGGCGCCGTCGCCGGGGCCGATTTCCAGCGCGCTGGCGGTCGGCGCGAAGTGCAGCGCATCGAGCAGCGCCAGCAGGCTGTCGCGGTACTGTGCAAGGCTCGCGATCAGGTCCTGCTGGGCCTGGAAGCTCGCCGCCATGCGCGCGAAGAAGTCGCGGCTGACGGTGGCGCGCTGCTGGTGCACGGTGGCGATGCGTGCCTGCACTTCGCCTGGCAGCGGCAGCGCGTCGATGTCTTCCAGCAGCGCCGCATGCAGGCGGCCGCCGGGCAGGGCGCGGCGGTAGAAGATCGCGTTGCCTTCGCGGCGGGTGGCCACCAGGCCGGCCTGGGCCAGCACCTTGAGGTGGTGGCTCATGCCGGACTGGCCGATGGCGAAGATCTGCGCCAGCTCCAGCACGCCGAATGAATCGTTGCTCAGCGCGCGCAGCACGTTCAGGCGCAGCGCATCGCCGCCGGCCTTGCACAGGGCGGCGAGCTCGTCGCAGGGGTCGAAGTCCAGCTGGGAGGCACGCAGGGTCATGGTGGCGCAGTCTAGTCGGTCATTTTTCATCCAGCAACAGCAATATCAAAAAGTTTTGATATTGCTCGAGGGCTCATTCCGGCGCTTCGCTCAGCGCCAGGAAGGCCGCCGGCGCCGGGCTCAGGCTGGCGCCGGGGCGCCACAGCACATGTAGCTCGCGCTCGATCTGCAGGTCGGCTACCGCCAGGCGGTGCAGCTCGCCGCTGGCCAGTTCGCGCTCGACCACCCGTTGCGACAGCCAGGCGATGCCCTGGCCGTCGGCGAGCAGGCGCTTGAGCGCCTCGGTGCTGCCGATGGCCATGCCGGCGCGCGGTTCCAGACCGTGGGCCCGGTAGGCCTGCTCGACGCTGGCGCGCGCGCCCGAGCCGGGTTCGCGCATGTACAGCGGGTAGTCCTGCAGGTCCGCCGCCTGCAGCCGCTCGACCCCGGCCAGTGGATGTCGCGGTGCCACCACCGGCAACAGCGCGTCGCGCGCCAGCAGGCGGTGATCGTAATCGGCTCGGGCGAAGGGGCCTTCGACGAAGCCCAGGCTGATCCGGCCCTCGTCGAGCTGGCGGGTCACCGCCTCGGTGTTGCTCACCTCCAGGCCGACGAAGATCTGCGGGTGCAACGCGCGGAAGCGGTTGATCAAGGGTGGCAGCAGGTAGGCGCCGAGGGTGGCGCTGGCGCCCAGGTGCAGCTCGCCCTGTTCCAGCTGGGCGAAGTCGCGCAGGTCGCGCTCGGCCGCCTGCTCCAGGGCGAAGATGCGCCGCGCGTAGTCGTGCAAGCGCCGGCCGCCTTCGGTCAGGCGCACGCCGCGGGCCTGGCGGTCGAACAGGCGCAGCTCGAGGCTGGCCTCCAGGTCGCGGATCTCGCGGGTCACCGCCGGCTGGCTGATATGCAGGCGCGCGGCGCCGGCGCTGATGCTGCCGGCCTCGGCCACGGCAAGAAAGACCTTGAGGTGATGCAGGTTCACGCGGTCTACCTATAAATGGAAGGCATGCAAAAGATGCTGAATATGTATTTTTAATATGGCAGCTACGGCCCTAGGCTGACCACCCCTTTAGCCATGCCACGGGATCACCCGATTCATGCCGCGCCCCTTCAGTCGTCTGCCCGAACCGCTCGCCTTTATCCGCCACTTCACCCCCAACTGGTTCGCCATGACCATGGGCACCGGCGTGCTGGCGCTGGTGTTGGCCCATCTGCCGTGGCAGCTGCCGGGCCTGTATGCGCTGGCCGAAGGGCTGTGGCTATTCGGCGTGGCGCTGTTCGCGCTGTTTAGCCTGCTGTTTGTGCTGCGCCTGGCGCTGTTTCGCGAGACGCTCTGGCCGATGCTGCTGCACCCGGTGCAGTCGATGTTCCTCGGCGCCATTCCCATGGGCCTGGCCGTATTGCTCAAGGGCCTGCTGCTGTTCGGCGTGCCGCGCTGGGGCGAGGCCGTCTATGCGCTGGCGCATGCCCTGTGGTGGCTGGACGCCGCGCTGGCGCTGCTCGGCGCGCTGCTGGTGCCCTACCTGATGTTCACCCGGCAGAACCACGCGCTGGAGAAACTCACCGCCGTCTGGCTGCTGCCCATAGTCGCGCCGGAGGTGGCCGCCAGCACCGCCGGCTCGCTGGCGCCGCACCTCTCTGCCGCGGACGCGCAGCAACTGCTGGTGGCCGGCTTCGTGCTCTGGGGGCTGTCGCTGTCGCTGGCCTTCTCGCTGATCACCCTGGTGCTGCTGCGCCTGGCCCTGCACAAGCTGCCGGACACCGATTTCGCCGCCACCAGCTGGCTGCCGCTGGGGCCGCTGGCCACCGGCTGCCTCGGCCTGCTGAGCATG
>NZ_AVOF01000267.1:0-4408 GCF_000465935.2 Pseudomonas sp. EGD-AK9 | reverse complement strand
GGGTGCTCGGCGCCGGCGGACGCCTGAGCCTGGGCGCCGGAACGCCGGCGGGCAACGAGCAGCGCGCGCGCTTGCGCGCCGAAGGCATCAGTATCCTGAACGAACGGGTGGATATCCGTCGGCACGGCTGGCGCCCGATGGAGCACAGCGGTTAGAGTGCGCGCTATCACCCGTTCCCCAGATTCGAGCCCGATGCCACGCAAATCCTGGCGAGAAGCCCTCGCCACCTATGCCAGCCCCGCCACCCTGGCACTGCTCCTGCTCGGCTTCGCCGCCGGCCTGCCTTACATGCTGGTGTTCTCCACCCTGTCGGTGTGGCTGCGCGAAGCCGGCGTGGCGCGCGAGACCATCGGCTTCGCCAGCCTGATCGGCCTGGCCTACGCCTTCAAATGGGTGTGGGCGCCGATGCTCGACCAATGGCGCCTGCCGCTGCTGGGCAAGCTGGGCCGGCGCCGCTCCTGGCTGGTGCTGGCGCAGAGCCTGATCGCCGTCGGTCTGGTCGGCATGGCCAGCTTCGACCCGCAAACCCAGCTCAGCTGGCTGATCGCCCTGGCGGTGGTGGTGGCCTTCGCCTCGGCCACCCAGGACATCGCGGTGGACGCCTACCGCCTGGAGATCGTCGACGACACCCGTCAGGCCGCCCTGGCCGCCGCCTACATGGCCGGCTACCGGGTCGCCGCGCTGCTCGCCACCGCCGGCGCGCTGTATTTCGCCGAGGGCTTCGGCTCCACCGCGCAGCTGTACAAGCACGGCGCCTGGGCCGGCACCTACCTGGTGTTCGCCCTACTGATGCTGCCGGGCCTGCTCACCAGCCTGTGGATGCGCGAGCCGCCGGTGCCGCTGAAGACCCAGCTGGCGGCGGCCAAGTACGGCTTCGTGCGGCAGATCCTCTCGGTGCTGGTGCTGATCGTACTGCTGGTGTCGGTGCCGGCGATGTTCACCCAGTTCTTCCACACCGACTTCGCCAGCGTGCTGCGCGGCGAGGCCAGCCTGCTCGACCTGCTGCTGGAGGACCGCGCCTTCCTGCGCGCCCTGCTCTACACCATCCTCACCGCGCTGTGCCTGTCGGCCATGGGCCGGCGCAGCCTGGCGCCGGTGCTGACCCCGGTCAACGACTTCATCCTGCGTTACCGCTGGCAGGCCCTGCTGCTGCTGGGCCTGATCGCCACCTACCGGCTGTCGGACACGGTGATGGGGGTGATGGCCAACGTCTTCTATATCGACCAGGGCTTTTCCAAGGATCAGATCGCCAGCGTCAGCAAGCTGTTCGGCCTGGTCATGACCCTGCTCGGCGCCGGCATGGGCGGCCTGCTGATCGTGCGCTTCGGCATCATGCCGATCCTGCTGATCGGCGCCTTCGCCTCGGCGGCGACCAACCTGCTGTTCATGCTGCTGGTGGGCATGGGCCCGCACCTGAACATGCTGATCGTCACCATCAGCTGCGACAACTTCAGCGCCGGCCTGGCCACCGCGGCCTTCGTCGCCTACCTGTCGAGCCTGACCAACCTGAAGTTCTCCGCCACCCAGTACGCCCTGCTCAGCTCCATCATGCTGCTGCTGCCGCGCCTGATCGGCGGCTACTCCGGGGTGATGGTGGAGAAGCTCGGCTACGCCCACTTCTTCCTCGCCACCGCGCTGCTCGGCATCCCCACGCTGATCCTGATCGCCCTGCAGTGGGGCCGCGACCGCCGCCAGCCCAACGGCGACACGCCGGTAGCGCCGGCGGAGAAGGCCTGAACGACAGACAGAAAAAAGCCCCGGACCTGCCGGGGCTTTTTCCATCCGCTACGCCTCAGTCGGCCTTGGCCAGGTGCACCACCCGCTGCGGGAAGGGGATGCCGATGCCGGCGGCGGTCAGGCGCTCCTTGGCCAGCTCGGTGAACTCGAAGGTCACCGGCCAGAAATCGGCGGTGGCCACCCACACCCGCAGCGACAGGTTGACCGCGCTGTCACCCAGACCGGTGACGAACACCACCGGCGCCGGATCGAGGTGCACGCGCGGGTCCTTGGCGATCTCCAGCAGCACTTCGCGGGCGCGCTTGATGTCGCTGGAGTAGTCGATGCCGATATTGATGTCGGCACGCCGGCGCGGTTCGCGCGAATAGTTGGTGATGTGGCCGTTGGACAGGCTGCCGTTGGGCACGATGACCACTTTGTTGTCGGCGGTCTTCAGCGTGGTGTGGAAGATCTGGATGCTGTCGACGCTACCGGCCACGCCCTGGGCCTCGATCCAGTCGCCGGCGCGGAACGGGCGGAACAGCATGATCAGCACGCCGCCGGCGAAGTTGGCCAGGCTGCCCTGCAGGGCCAGACCGATGGCCAGGCCGGCGGCACCGATCATGGCGATGAAGGAAGTGGTCTCCACGCCGATCATCGAGGCCACGCTGATCAGCAGCAGAATGCGCAGCACGATGCTGACCAGGCTGCCGATAAAGCTGCTCAGCGCCCGATCCACGCGCCGCGCCTCGAGCAGACGACCGATGCTGGCGGTCAGCCGGCCGATCAGCCACCAGCCGATCAGCAGGGTGATCAGCGCCAGGGTCAGCTTGCCGCTGTACTCCAGCACCACCGGCAGCCAGGCCTCCGAGAGCTTCACCAATTCGTCGACGTTCATCTCCATGGGGTACTCCTTTCCTGTGCATGAAACGACACCGCCATGGCATGCCATGGCGGTCAGAATGCTATCAATCCTGCGTTGCGACGCCGCTAGGCGGCAAAGGTTCAATCGCGGAAGTTGTTGTACTGCAGCGGCATGCCGAAATCGTGACCGCGCAGCAGGGCGATGGCCTCCTGCAGGTCATCGCGCTTCTTGCCGGTGATGCGCACCTGCTCGCCCTGGATGGCGGCCTGCACCTTGAGCTTGGCGTCCTTGATATGGGCGACGATCTTCTTCGCCAGCTCCTTGTCGATGCCCTCGCGGAAGGTCACCTCCTGTTTCATCACCTTGCCGGAGGCGTAGGCCTCCTTGGCTTCCATGCACTGACAGTCGATCTTGCGCTTGATCAGGCTGCTGCGCACGATGTCGAGCACCTGCTCGAGCATGAACTCGGCTTCGGCGGTCAGGGTGAGGGTCTTGTCCTTGCTTTCGATGCTGCACTTGCCGCGCAGATCGAAACGGCGATCGAGTTCCTTGACGGCATTGTCGACCGCGTTGGTCAGTTCGTGTTTGTCCAGTTCCGACACCACGTCGAACGAAGGCATGGGCTTGCTCCTGATGGACGGCGCGATCCCCTTCACGGAGTGAACGCGCCTGACTTGACGATAACTATGGCGGGCCCATTATAACCGGACTGATCCACGCCGTTTGGCGTCCTTCCTCTCTGTCGCGAGCCTACCCATGCCCAACCCCCATCTCAGCATCCTGGTGGTGGACGACGCCAAGTTCTCCAGCGCCATGATCGGTCGCGCCCTGAGCCAGGCCGGCTACCAGGACGTGCGCTTCGCCAGCAGCGCCGCCGAGGCCCTGCAGCTGCTCGAAGAGCGTCCCGCCAGCGTACTTCTGGCCGACTGGCTGATGCCCGAGATAGATGGCCTGGAGCTGACCGCGCGGGTGCGCCAGCTGGACGAGACGGCCGATCACTACACCTACGTCATCCTGCTCACCGGCAAGGAGGGCGAGAACGTGCTGGGCGAGGCCTTCGATCGCGGCGTCGACGACTTCATCAGCAAGGCGGCGATGAACGAGCAACTGGTGCCGCGGGTCTACGCCGCCGACCGTCTGTGCAATACCCTGCAGCGCCTGCTGCAGGAAAACCGCCTGCTGACGCAGAACATCGCCAGCCTGGAGCGGCGCAACCTGGTCGACCCGCTCACCGGCCTGGGCAACCCGCGCTACCTGCGGCAGAAGCTGGCCGACAGCCTGCGCCAGGTGGAGTCGCGCGGCGGCGCGGTGTGCTACCTGCTGATCGGCCTGCCAGAGGCCGGCCAGCTGCACCGCAAGTTCGGCGACCGCTTCTACAACGAGCTGCTGCACGGCGTGGCCCGGCGCCTGCAGCAACTGGTGCGGCCGCTGGACGTGCTGACCCGCCTGGACGACAACCACTTCGGCCTGATCACCCTGCTCGAAGACCTCCACGAATGCTCGCCGAGCAGCTTCAAGCGCCTGCACGAGGGCCTCAACCTCAAGGCGTTCAAGACCAGCGAAGGCTTTGTCACGCTCAAGGCCGGCATCAGCCTGGTGGGCCTGGACGCCAAGGCCCTGCCCACCGATCCGGAACAGCTGATTCGCCATGCCGAAGGCCTGCTGGCCGAGTCCTACGCCAGCGGCCGGGTCGCCGCCATGCGCCTGCCGCTGCTGTGACCTGGCACGTTCTCGGTGCCGGCAGCCTGGGCAGCCTGTGGGCCGCCCGCCTGGCCCGCGCCGGCCTGCCGGTACGGCTGATCCTGCGTAACCGCGAACGCCTGGCGG
>NZ_AVOF01000266.1:0-4442 GCF_000465935.2 Pseudomonas sp. EGD-AK9 | reverse complement strand
TGGACCGCCGCGCGCAACAACCGCGGCAACCGCCAGGGCGGCGCGGCGCTGGGCAACTGGCTGCCGACGCTGCTCGCCGAGGAAGGTGCGGCGCTGCAACTGCGCCGCTACCAGCAGCAACCGGAAGACCTGGCCGAGCAGCTGCCGCGCCTGGAGCGTCTGCTGGTCTGGCTGCGCCTGGCCCGCAGCGTGCTCGAGGTGGCCGAGGTCGACCGCCTGTACGGCGAGCTGAACAAGTTCCAGCTGCTGGCCCAGCAGCCGCTGGACGACGAGCAGCGCCAGCTGCGCGCGAGCCAGGCGCAGATCCTGCAAAGCCTGAAGCCCTGGAAGGCGCTGGTGAAATAAATCCCCGGGTTGCATCCGGGCCGCCTCCGGGCGCCCGGATCGGACGGCCGCGCAGCGCCGCCTAAGCCAACGGCAAGCTGGTGGTGGACTTGATCTCCGACAGGGCGACGATGGAGTTGACCTCCTGGATGCCCGGCACCAGCGACAGCTTCTCGAAGAAGAAGCGCTCGTAGGCCTCGATGTCGCGGGTGACGATACGCAGCATGAAGTCCACAGCGCCCATCAGCACGTGACACTCCAGCACCTCGGGAAACTCGCGCATGGCCTCGGCGAACTCGGTGAGGTTGGAGCGGCCGTGGGCGTTGAGCTTGACCTGGGCGAACACCTGGGTGTGCAGGCCGACCTTCTTGCGCTCGAGCAGGGTCACCTGGCGGCGGATCACCCCCTCCTCCTTGAGCCGCTGGATGCGCCGCCAGCAGGGCGATTGCGACAGGCCGACGCGCTCGGCGATCTCCGCGGTGGAGAGGCCAGCGTCCTCCTGCAGCAGGGCGAGAATGCGCTGGTCGTAAACATCCAGGGCGACGGACATAAAAATTCCTCGATAACGGCAGTCAACGGCAAGACTATCCACAAAAAACGGGTTTTCACAGAAAACCAGGCAGAACTTTTGCCGCGCGAAGGGCGAAACTGGAGCAAATCCACCGCGAGATGCCGCCATGCCCGACGCCACGCCCTTCCCCGCTCCGCACAGCCGCCGCGATCCCTGGCAGGATCGCCCCGAGTCGGCCGTCGAGTACCGCCTGCGCACCGAGGCCGAGGCCGACGTGCTGTGTCGCCTGCTCGGCCTGTTCGCCCAGTTGCAGCTGCTGCCGCAACAGCTGCAGGTGCTGCGCCAGGACGGCGACCTGCAGGTGCGACTGCAGCTGCACGGTCTGTCGCTGCATCGCGCCAGGGTGCTGGCGGAGAAACTGCGCGGCCTGGTGTGCGTCTGGCAGGTCGACTGGCGGCAGCTGGATCACAGCCCGGAGCAGGCGGCGCTGCGCACTGGGTAATGGGTCACGCCGGGGCCTTAGCCCCGTCCGCGCTTTTCGGGCATCCTAGCGGCTACGCTTGTTCAGGCCGAACCACCGAGGAGCCCGCATGTCCGCCTTCGCCACCACCGCCCAAGACCGCGTACTGGATCTCGGCGACCTGCTGCGCGAGCTGGTCGCCCAGGGCCGGGTCGATCAGGACGCGGCCGAGCAGTGCCTGGCGATTCGCCGCAGTTCGCTGAACCACCAGCAGCACCCGCTGGAGTTTCTCGCCGCGCAGCAGGTCGACGACCTCAGCCGCCCGGGCAAGAAGCTCGACCTGGAGAGCCTCACCGTCTGGCTGGCGCAGTTCGCCGGCCAGCCCTACCTGCGCATCGACCCGCTGAAGATCGATGTCGCCGCCATCACCCCACTGATGTCCTACGCCTTCGCCCAACGGCACAAGATTCTCGCCGTGGCGGTGGATGCCGAGAGCGTCACCATCGCCAGCAGCCAGCCGCTGGTGCACAGCTGGGAAGCCAACCTGGTGCACGTGCTCAAGCGCCCGATCAAGCGGGTGGTGGCCAACCCGGCGGACATCCAGCGCTTCACCGTGGAGTTCTACCGCCTGGCCCGCTCGGTCAGCGGCGCCACCTCGGTGGATCAGAAGATCAGCGGCGTCGGCAACTTCGAGCAACTGCTCAGCCTCGGCGCCCAGGACCAGGAGCCGGACGCCAACGACGCGCATATCGTCAATATCGTCGACTGGCTGTTCCAGTACGCCTTCCAGCAGCGTGCCAGCGATATCCATATCGAACCGCGCCGCGAACAGGGCAGCGTGCGCTTTCGCATCGACGGCGTGCTGCACACCGTCTACCAGTTCCCGCCGCAGGTGACCATGGCGGTGGTCAGCCGCCTCAAGTCCCTGGGCCGGATGAACGTGGCGGAGAAACGCAAGCCGCAGGACGGCCGGGTCAAGACCAAGACCCCGGACGGCGGCGAGGTGGAGCTGCGCCTGTCGACCCTGCCCACCGCCTTCGGCGAGAAGATGGTGATGCGTATCTTCGACCCCGAGGTGCTGCTGAAGAGCCCGGACCAGCTGGGTTTCTCCGCCGACGACCTGCGCCGCTGGGAGAGCATGACCCGCCAGCCCAACGGCATCATCCTGGTCACCGGGCCGACCGGCTCGGGCAAGACCACCACGCTGTACACCACGCTCAAGCAGCTGGCCACCGCCGAGGTCAACGTCTGCACCATCGAGGACCCGATCGAGATGATCGAGGGCGCCTTCAACCAGATGCAGGTGCAGCACAATATCGACCTGACCTTCGCCAGCGGCGTGCGCGCGCTGATGCGCCAGGACCCGGACATCATCATGGTCGGCGAGATCCGCGACCTGGAGACCGCGGAGATGGCGATCCAGGCGGCGCTCACCGGCCACCTGGTGCTGTCGACCCTGCACACCAACGACGCGCCGAGCGCCATCACCCGCCTGCTCGAACTGGGCGTGCCGCACTACCTGCTCAAGGCCACCGTGCTCGGCGTCATGGCCCAGCGCCTGGTGCGCACCCTGTGCCCGCACTGCAAGGCGCCGCTGCAACTGGACGAGGACGGCTGGCAGAGCCTGACCAAACCCTGGAGCGCGCCGCTGCCGACCGGCGCGCAGCAGGCCGTGGGCTGCCTGGAATGCCGCGACACCGGCTACCGCGGCCGCGCCGGGGTGTACGAGATCATGCTGCTGAGCGATGCGATCAAGCCGCTGATCACCGCCGACACCGACCTCGTCGCCCTGCGCCGCGCGGCGTTCAAGGAAGGCATGCGCAGCCTGCGCCTGTCCGGCGCGCAGAAGGTCGCCGCCGGCCTGACCACCATCGAGGAAGTGCTGCGGGTGACCCCGCAGAGCGAGCAGAAGTGACGCATCCGGGGCGCAACGCTCGGCTGGCGGCTCGATACCGCCGTTTGCGGCGGCTTGAACGGGTGCATGGCCTGCGCTTAGCCCAACGGGCGATGCTCGACGTAACGCCGAAACCGGGCTAGGCAGCGGTGCTGGCGGACGCCGGGCGGAGTGCTGCGCACTCCCCGTTGGGCTTCGCTGCGCTCAGCGCCAACCTACCCCTCGCCAGCGCTGCTCAATGCCGCCATCTGCTGCGGCTTGCACGCGAGGTAGGCCGAGCCCGCCAGCCAGCGCGGGTCGGAGTGCCAGGCGAAGAGGAACTGGCCGCCCTTGAGCTGATCGACCACCAGCCGCGCCACCTCGCGGCGCACCGCCGGGCAACCCAGGCTGCGGCCGATGCGGCCATGCTGCTGCACCCAGCGCGGGTTCACGTAGTCGGCGCCGTGGATGACGATCGCGCGCTCGCGCGCCAGGTCGTTGAGGCCGGGTTCCAGGCCGTCCATGCGCAGCGAATAGCCGTGCTTGCCGCGGTAGCTCTCGGCGGTGCGGAACAGGCCGAGGCTGGTCTGGTGGCTGCCCAGGTCGTTGGAGAAGGCCTCGGCGAAATTCTCCCCGGAGCGCCGGCCATGGGCGACGAAGTCGCGCAGCAGCAGGCGCTTGCGCTGCAGGTCGAAGATCCACAGGCGGCGCTCGGTCGACGGCCGCGAATAGTCGATCACCGCCAGGCGCCGGGCATCGCCGGCCCCATGGTTGACCGCGCACTGCATGGCTGCCAAGGCATGGCGCAGCGCCTGCGGCTCGAGCCCGGGAGCCTGCCGCGCCAGCTCGGCGAACAGCCCATCCTGCGCCGCGCTCGCCCACAGCGGCGCACCGAGCAACCACAAACCCGCCAACCAGCACCGGCCGATACGTCCAAACATCTGCGTAATCACCTCTGCGCACAGACTCCGGGACGTCCTGTCGCTGAATCCCATGGCGGCCCGCCTATACTGGACGCGCGGCGCCGACCCGGGTGGCGCCTTTTCTGAGCCAAGGACTGGAGCAGTATGTTGTTCAAAAAACGTGCATCTTACCTGAGCGGCCTGCTGCTCACCCTGCCACTGGTCGCCGCCACGGATGCCGCCACCAGCGCCGACCTGCGCCCGTTGCTGGAGCAGCTGCCGCAGCACTGCGCGCCCTTACCGACAAATCTAGACGATAACGCGCGCCAGCAACTGCGCGACTTCTACGCCCAGCGCGAGAACCAGCCGGCC
>NZ_AVOF01000265.1:0-4495 GCF_000465935.2 Pseudomonas sp. EGD-AK9 | reverse complement strand
CCCGCCGAGGGCCAGCTCGAACGGCTGCGGCGCCCCGCCCAGGCGTTGCAGCAGCCGGCCGTACCAGTCCTCCAGGCCCTGTTCGGCGCTCAGGCGGGCAGCGGGTTGCAGCAGGGTTGACCAGGGCATCGCGTATTCCCTCCAGGCAACGGCCGGCGGCCGTCACACAAGCATCAAAAAAGCTTCACGGTGGTGACACCGCGGCTACCTAGCCTGACTTTGCCCAACAAGATCGACCGGCTGCAAGTCCCGAAAGCCGGCTTTAAGGAGGCTCAGGCATGACCCAGACTGCACCCAACACCGCACGCCGCCTGCAGGCCGAACGCCTGGTGGGTCCCGCCGCCCTGCGCGAGGCCCAGGCCCTGCGCTACCGGGTGTTCAGCGCCGAATTCGACGCCAAGCTCAACGGCGCCGAACTGGGCCTGGACATGGACGACTACGACATTCACTGCCGGCATATCGGTGTGCGTGATATGAACAGCGGCGAGCTGGTGGCCACCACCCGCCTGCTCGACCACCAGGCCGCCGCCGGCCTCGGCCGCTACTACAGCGAAGAGGAATTCAGCCTGCACGGCCTGGCCGGGCTGCAGGGCCCGGTGCTGGAGATCGGCCGCACCTGCGTCGATGGCGCCTACCGCAACGGCGCCACCATCGCCGTGCTCTGGGGCGAACTGGCCGAGGTGCTCAACGAGGGCGGCTACCGCTACCTGATGGGTTGCGCCAGCATCTCCATGCAGGACGGCGGCATCCAGGCCCAGGCCATCATGCAACGCCTGCGCGAACGCTACCTGTGCACCGAACACCTGCGCGCCGAACCCAGGCACCCGCTGCCGCAACTGGACGTACCGGGCAACGTCATCGCCGAGATGCCGCCGCTGCTCAAGGCCTACATGCGCCTGGGCGCGAAGATCTGCGGCGAACCCTGCTGGGACCGCGACTTCCAGGTCGCCGACGTGTTCATCCTGCTCAAGCGCGACGAGCTGTGCCCGCGCTATGCCCGCCACTTCAAGGCGGCCGTGTAGGTTGGGTCGAGCAGCGATGCCCAACGGGCGATGTGCGGCCACACTTCGGCGTTGCACCGCCCCGCTCTCGTTGGGCTCCGTCGCTGCTCGACCCAACCTACAGCCAGACAGCCAGGCATCGCCAAACGCTCCTGTGCATGGATAATGCCGCCACTCATCCTTAAGCGGAGGCCCCGATGGCCCAACTGCGTCTATCCCTGCGCCTGGCCCACCTGCTGCTGGTGATCGCCTGCGGCGCCCTGCTGGCCGGCGTGGTCAGCCTGTGCGAGCGCCTGGTACGCCACGACCTGATGGCCCTGCGCCAACGCCTGACCCGCTGGTTCCTCGCCCGCCTCAGCGGCGCCCTGCCGTTTCGCGTGCGCATCGAAGGGGAGCTGCCGACCCAGCCCATGCTGTGGGTCGCCAACCACGTGTCCTGGACCGACATCCCGCTGCTCGGCGCGCTGCAGCCGATCTCCTTCCTGTCCAAGGCCGAGGTGCGCACCTGGCCGCTGGCCGGCTGGCTGGCGCACAAGGCCGGCACCCTGTTCATCCGCCGCGGCTCGGGCGACAGCAACCTGGTCGGCCAGCAGCTGGGTCGCCATCTGCAACGCGGCCGCCACCTGCTGATCTTCCCCGAGGGCACCACCACCGACGGCCTGGGCCTGCGCACCTTCCACGGCCGCCTGCTGGCGAGCGCGATCGACAGCGGCGTGCCGCTGCAACCGGTGGCCATCCGCTACCTGCGCGGCGGCCAGCCGTGCCCGGTGGCGCCCTTCGTCGGCGACGACGACATGCTCAGCCACCTGCTGCGCCTGCTGCGCAGCCAAGCCGGCGAGGTGCAGATCCAGCTGCTGGCGCCGATCGCCAGCAACAGCGCCAGCCGCAACGAACTGGCGCGCCAGGCGCAGAGCCGCATCGCCGCCGCCCTACAGCTGGACGCGCCGGCAGCCCAGCGCGAGGCCGCCTGAAGCCCACACCAGGCCGGCCACCCAGGAGCTGTGGGCGGCGCTGATTGCAGCACAGGCCTTTCTCAGGCCGACGGCGGCACGATCAGCGCATCGCAATCCAGTTCGGCCAGCAGACGACTGGCCACGCTGCCCAGGACGAAACGCGCGAGTCCCTGGCGCGCATGGGTGCCGAGCACCAGCAGATCGGCGCCAGACTGCTGCTGAGCCTCGCCGATCACCCGCTCGGGAGAACCAAACGCGACATGCAGGCACTCAGCTGCCAGCTCCACCCCTTCCTCGCGAAGCTGGGCGACAGCCTGATCACGGGCGGCGCTGCGCTGATTCTCCAGCAACGCCGGGCCGAGCCCCGCCTCCGTCATCGTGCCGCTCGAAGGCAGCTCCAGGGCGCAGGCCGCGGCGAGATCCAGCGAGTTCAGCAACCCCAGATCCCGTGCCCGACGCAAGGCCTGCTGCGAAGTGCCGCTGGATAGATCCAGCGCCAGCAGCGCGCTACGGTACTCGTGCATGACCGGCCCATTGACCCGCAGCACCGGCAGATGGCTGCTGCGCACCAGCCGCTCGAGGGTGGTGCCGGCGAAGAAATCGCGCAACATCGATTTGCGGTGCGCCCCCACCACCAGCAGGTCGGCCGCCAGCTCCTGTGCACTCGCCACCAGCAGCGAGGCCGGGTCGCCACTGTCGACCACCACTCGCGGCCGGCTGCCGGCCTGCTCGGCCAGACGCTCGGCCTGCGCCTGCAGCAGGGTCTCGGCCTGACGCACCTGATTCTGTACGAATACCGTCGGCGCATCGTCATCGACCGCATGCACCAGGCTCCAGTCCCCACCGCCCTGACTTCGCACCAACTGCACGGCGCGCTGCGTGGCATGTGCCGAGCGCTCGGAAAGGTCGGTCGCCACCAGTATCTTGTTCATCTCATCCTCCTCGGCAGGCATCTGGCCCGCTCCGTCGAGCGCCTGGACAGCCCCCCGATGCTTGATGCAGATCAGGCCAGGCGCGGAGAAACCGACTAAGGTCCTAGCGGGACATCGAACAGAGACACCCGAATGGACACTCGGCTCCCTGAACACTCTGACAACGCCTGGCACGAACTGACTCCACAACAAGCACTGGAGGCCCAGCGCAGCTCGTCGAGCGGCCTGGAGCAGTGCGAGGCCACCACTCGCCTGCAGCTGCACGGCCCCAACCGGCTGCCGCCGCCCAAGCGGCGCGGCCCGCTGCTGCGCCTGCTGTACCAGTTCCACAACGTGCTGCTGTACATGATGATGGCCGCCGCCCTGATCACCGCCCTGCTCGGCCACTGGGTCGACACCGGGGTGATCCTCGCGGCGGTGCTGATCAACGTGGTGATCGGCTTTATCCAGGAAGGCAAGGCGGAGAACGCCCTCGACGCCATCCGCAACCTGCTGTCGCCGCGTGCCCTGGTGCTGCGCGGCGGCGAGCGCCTGGAGATCGACGCCGAGCAGCTGGTGCCCGGCGATATCGTCCTGCTCGCCTCCGGCGACAAGGTGCCGGCCGACCTGCGCCTGCTCAGCGTGAAGAACCTGCTGGTGGAGGAAGCGGCGCTGACCGGCGAATCGCTGCCGGTGGAGAAATCCCTGGCCCGTTGCCAGGCCGATGCCACCCTCGGCGACCGCCGCTGCATGGCCTATTCCGGCACCCTGGTGGCCAGCGGTCAGGCCAGCGGCCTGGTGGTGGCCACCGGCGCCGCCACCGAACTGGGCCGCATCGGCGCCATGCTGCAGCAGGTGCAGGCGATGACCACCCCGCTGCTGCGGCAGATCGAGCAGTTCAGCCGCTGGCTGGCGCTGGCCATCCTGATCTTCGCCCTGGCCACCTTCGCCCTCGGCACCTTCTGGCACGACCAGGACCCGGCCGAGATGTTCATGATGGTGGTGGCGCTGACCGCTGCCGCCATCCCCGAGGGGCTGCCGGCGCTGATGACGGTGATCCTCGCCCTCGGCGTGCAGCGCATGGCCGGGCGCAACGCCATCGTCCGCCATCTGCCGGCGGTTGAGACCCTGGGTTCGGTGACGCTGATCTGCTCGGACAAGACCGGCACCCTGACGCGCAACGAGATGACCGTGCAGCGCGTGGTCAGCGCCAGCCGCATCCTCGACGTCAGCGGTGTCGGCTACGCCCCGCAGGGCGCCTTCCACCTGGACGGCGCGTTGATGGAACCGGATGCCGCGCTGCTGGAAATCGCCCGCGCCGCCGCGCTGTGCAACGACGCCCAGCTGCAGCAGGACGCCGGCGGCACCTGGCGCCTGCAGGGCGACCCCACCGAGGGTGCGCTGCACACCCTGGCGCTCAAGGCCGGCCTGGACGCCGCCACCCTGCACGCCCAGCTGCCGCGCAGCGACGCCATTCCCTTCGAGTCCGAACACCGCTTTATGGCCAGCCTGCACCATGACCACCAGGGCCATGGCCTGATCTACCTCAAGGGCGCGCCGGAGCGGGTGCTGGAGATGTGCCGCGAGCAGCGCGGCGCCGACGGCGGCAGCCAGCCGCTGGACGCCGACT